>NZ_LWMS01000031.1 GCF_003149675.1 Methanosphaera cuniculi
TAGGGGTCCGTCTCGTGGGCTCAGGGATGTGTATTAGAGACATATATAAATATTATTATAATGTTACGTGTAGAAATAGAACCAACAAAAATAATCCAAGAACACCCGGTAATCATATCAAAAACAAAACACGAAAGAAAAGGAAAAACAAGAAAATCATACAAAAAATACACAGTTACATTCCCATACTGGTATATCGAACTATACAATACAGGAAAAGATATATACATATACAAACAAGAAAACAATTACTACATCACACCAACAGAACCAATAAGCCTACCAAAAGAAGAATACAAACATATCACAATACAACAAATAAAATCACCACTCACAACAAAAATAATTATACCTAAAAAACTAGTCATAAACATACAAAATTACAATACAATAAAATACATATTCATTCCAGACAAAACAGACCCTATAACAAACACGCATGGAACATTAAAATTCATTCCAATAAACAAATAACAAAAAAAAGTAATGGAGTGAACACAATTGAAAAAAATAAAAGACCTCACACCAGAGGAACTAGAAAAAAGAAAAAAAACAAACAAAAAAATAATAATAGGATTCATCATAGCACTAATACTAATATTCCTATTAGTCATGTTCACAGGAAATACAAACACAACACCAAATAACAATACAAACACAAAAGCAATAATAACAGAAAAAAACATAACACTCCCAGCACAAACAAATGTAAATGAATCAATAGAATACAATTACACACAATACGGCTTAAATGACAAAAACCTAAATGATGGTTACATGTCACAAATAAACCTAAATGGAAAAACATATTTACTACCTGAAAATACAACAAGTGGTCTATATAATTACAGTCAAAATTATCATAATATATACAATGAATACATGACAGCAGTAAAAACAAATGACTTCAGTAATCTAGAAGAAACAACTGATGGAATACTTATAGACAAAACAATAACATTCGAATATGAAACAATAAATGGAAAAAATATAGTAACTAATATCTATGATGAAAATGGAACAAAACTTAATGGAAGTACAATAAAATCAAATCAAACTGAAATAAGCATACTTGGTGGTGATTATTACACAGAGTAATCACTACTCTTGCACTGTTTTTATTGTAATTTAATATATATGGAGGTGTAATTTATGAGTTATTTTTTTAAACGTAGTAATGATGATAAGAAGCTTGTTATTAATTATGAAAATCAGCTAACTAAACTTGGGCATAAATATACTACTGATGCTGGACAAAAAAGGGAGTATACTGATTTTAGTGTAATTTTTCCTAGCTCATTGAGGAATTATCTTTGTCCTGATGGTAAGTCAGATATTTATTTTTATAAGGCAAATGATGATACAATTCATATTGTGGGAGTTAATCCGGGTTCAATGTATGAGTATGAAAAGGTTAATGTTGTGGAGCGGAATCCTAATCAATTTGGTATTGTACTTCCAAAGCATTTGTATAATAATTTATCCAATTATCATAATTTCAGGTATATTTTTAACCCTGATGAGGTAGAGTTTGTTAGTGGTAAACAAGGGATTATTGTAGCGGAGCCATTTTAATTTATTATATGGAGGTAATAATTGTGAATATTATTGAGGATGAAAATAAAAATATAATTGTGGAGCAATCTGCAAAAATTGGTCATGAAACTAGAAAAGCAAAAAATAAAGCTGGAAAGGAAAAAGTTTATAAAATAAAAATTATTCGATTACCTGAATTGGTAAGAAGTTTTTTTAATGATTATGTTTATATTTATGATATGGATGGAACAAGTTATATAACTTCGGATGAACCTGCACCTATTATAAATTTTTGTAAAAGAAAAATTTTTTCTAAAGAGCCCAGAATTTCTTTGTCTGACAAAGTATTTCCTATTTCTGATGATGATACAGAATTTGTTTTTCGCGTGAATATGAATAGATATGATTATGTGACGGGTAAAAGAGGGTTGGTAGAGGTTTGTGTTCGTTGAATACTTTTTTTATTACTCTCTTTTTTATTAGTAATTTTATAATAGAAACATTTAAATATTATAATCAATATACATAGTATCAGTATAAGACCTCATACAAATATTATGGGAGGGTCAAGTATTTTTTATTTTTTATCCATATATTTTTTAGTAAATATATAATAGAAACATTTAAATACTATAACTTATATACTATAATATAGAAAAACACAAAGAGGTTATTCAAAATGACAAAAAAAATAAAAACAATACAAAACAAAAAACTAGAACAAAAAATAATAAATGAAATAAATAAAAAACATTCAAAACAATACACAACAGCTTCAAACTTCATGAAAAGAGCAGAACAAAAACACAGAGCAAACCCATACAACTATGCAATATGGGAAATTAGGTACAATGTAGATTATTTAACTGGTAAAATATCTACACTAAAAATAAGCATGAAAGGAGAACACCTAAGAACATATAATAATAAAGGTTACATAAACAATCCTAAATATATGGAGCTTACAGCTCTTGAAATAAAAACAAAAGAATTAAAAAAAATGATATACAATCACAAAGAAGACGAAACATTAACAAGCATCTTATTTGATTGGAGTATAGAAAATAAAAAAAATTATTTTAAATTCACCAAAGAAGAATATGTGAACAATAATATGGATGAGCTAAAAAATGAATTAAACAAAATTTATAATTTAGTTGAAAGTTATATTATTGCTAATTGTGGTGATTAAAGTAAAGTAAATTTTATTTTTACTTTACTATTTTTTTAGTAAATATATAATAGAAACATTTAAATACTATAATTTATATAATATTATATAGAAAAACACAAAGAGGTAAAAAAAATGCTAAACAAAAAACAAATATTGGAAAATCCAAACCAAAACCAAATAGAGGAAATTCTAGCAGTCATAGAAAAAAACATAGAAACAATACAAAACCAAATAATAAAATTGGAACTATCAAATAAAGAACATACAAACCAATATATAATGCTCCAAGAACAAGAGCTACTGAACAAACTAGAACTAAATAAGGTGTGGACAATATATGGCATAATAGAATCAGACTTTAAAGGAAATGAAAAAAGCATAAATCAAATTTATTCAGATGTACAAGAATTAATTTATAAATATTTGGTATAATAAGATAGGGTAAATTTTATTTTTACTTTATTATTTTTTTAGTAAATTTATAATAGAAACATTTATATACTAAAATAAATATAATATAATATAGACAATAAAAAAGAGGTAATTAAAAATGAAAAATAAAAATCAAAAAAAAATAAAAGAAATAAGTCAAACAATACAAACAACACACAACCAAATAAAAATACCCCAAGTAAATACAAAACAACTACAAAAAGAACTACAAATAACAAAACAAAACCTACAACAAAAAATAATGACACTAAACCAACAAAGACACAATGAAACAACAGATACAAAAACAAAACTAAAAATATGTGATGAATACAAAAACACAAAAGAATACCTAAAAGAAATTACAATGGCATACAATGAAATACAATCAATCAACAAAAAACTTGACGAAATCACAACAAGTCTATTCAACACACATGAAGCAATACAAAAACTAAATTTATACCAATATGTATTATGAGAGAATTTATTTTTTTCTCTCATTAACATTTTTTGAATATGGATACAAAAAAATAAGGAATAAGAAAAATAAAATGGAAGTGAAAATAATGGAAACAACAATAGAAGTAAAAAAAAGGAATAAATGCAACCAAATCTATGAATATTTTTCAGAACTAATTGGACGATACGAATTTGATGCATATGACCAAAAAAATATAATGGACAAACTAGAAAACTTCACAAATGATGTAGCACCCCAAGTTCCAGAAAATGAAAGAATGGACAGCATAAAAGAAAACTATGACCTTGACAAAATTCTAGAAACAGCAGAATACTATTGGAGCGAAGAAAATACGTGGAAAGCAGGAAAAGACAATTCAAAATTCATGAAATATACTGAATTCAAAGAGTATCTATGGGACAAAATAAATAAAATCCTTGATGGTATAATGCTACAACTTCAAGAAAAAGAAAAAACACTAACAACACCTTGCAATGATGATACAAAACTCGTATGTATATCAAATGAAATATATTGTCTAGGAGGATATGTAGATAAAAGAACATATCGTGATTTCTACAATATATCTGCAAAATTCGATAGGTACGATGTAAGAATATGTACTGAATATGAAGCAGATTATTTTGACAAAAAAATGCTTGATATGGATAAAGAAAAAATGTATGAATTAAACAAAGAAATATCTGCAGAAAATTGGAAAATAATAAAACATTACTTCACATACTATTATCCTTCGGGGAAATGGGTTGTACTTGAATGTGATGTTAACAGAGTGTCAGAAGTGTTAGGAATTGAAATCCATGAAAAACAAGAAAACTGAGAAAATAAAATGATAGATATAAGAATATTCAACCATAATCATACTGAAGTAGTTGCATATGTACCTGCAACAGATAACCTCACATGTCATAATGAAGCTCCCTGTAATAATGAAGGGGGAAACATGGGACTTGTAAGAATAAAATATGGTGAACAAAAAGGAAACCTAGCAATAATCTATTGGAATGAACTATGGGAAAGTAGTGCATTCGGAGAATTAATAACTGACAAAGATGCGTTTGACCTTTGTTTCGACAAAAATAAAACACACCTGATAGAAGAATTAGGAATTAATCCTAATCGAGAGTATGAGGAACATGAAGTAGAGTGCTTATTTTAACTCTACTCTTTTTAGGTCATTCTTTTTGACCTAAAATTTAATATACTAGTAAAAATAAAAATAATAAATAAGAAAAAACAAAAGAGAGTGAAAAACAATGAATATCAAAACAATGAAAAAAATAAATGATGGAAGAAGCTACTTTCAGCAACAAGATGTAAAAAAAAGTGGAAAAAATAAATACCAACATTTCAACTATTTTGAACTACAGGATATAATACCCGTCAAAAATGAAATCTGTACAAAATTCAAAATAGCAGACTACTTCATATTTGACATAGAAAAACAAAATGCAAGACTTGAAATATATGACCTTGAACAAGATGACCATCAAGACCCTGTCACATTTCAAATACTTATCCCTGAACCACAAGAAATGAATTCAACAAAAAGAATGCAAGAAATAGGAGCACTTCAAACATATAGTCACCGATATCTACTCCTACAATTCCTAGATGTAACAGAATGTGATAGAATCGATGCAACAAACACTTCAAAAATCACTGGTGAAAACAAAACAAATAAGAAAGTTCAGAAATCAAAAACTAAAAAAGTTGAAAAAACAACATCTTCATCCGATGAACAAAACCAGGCACTTATCGGACTTGACAAAAAAACAGAAGATAAAGCAGAAACCGTACTAAACACAATCAAAGACACATTACCCGAAACATCAAAAATGTACGGAAAAATGTATTTAAGCATACTTGACCATCCAAATTTCCAGAAAGAATACAACTATAGTGATAGTTCTATCAAAGATGCAAGAAAAATAGTAGTAGAAGGTATAGAAAAAGGAATTTACAAGTAGATTCCTTTTATTTCTATGATTATTATTCCGGGATTAGATTAAACAAATATTTATATAATTATGGCTCATACTTTTACTGTCAAGGTATGAAAAAGGGTGGGAGCGAATAATAGGAAATCATAAGAAAAACCTAATGTTAAAGTTAAATCATACAATAAAAAGGGGAAGCTACCTGGGAATAAGCTAGATGCTGTATTAGAAAAAATATTACCAAATTAATCGTCATATAGGCATAAACGTTAAGATTTTTACTTTATTATTTTAAGTGTTGAAAAAAAATTAAATTAAAATTCCAGTTTTTTAAAGTTCTAAATTTTTATCAGGGAAAAAAATGAAAAAATAACTAGCTTAAAATTTAACTTCCCCTTCCTATTTTGTATTTATATAAAAAATAAAATCACTTATTTTTTTCATGATGGTAATGATTCAAAAAAAATACTCTCAAAAAAAATGTCGATGGTGTAATAATACATTCATACCAAAAGCACCACATCAACTATACTGTGATACTGAATGTAGTAGAAACGCAAAACGCAAGTATGGAAATGACAGAGTAAGAAAATATCGAAGAAAATATAAACATATCCTCACCCAAGAAATAGGAACAGGAAATTTGTATGGACATAGACACCCAAACCTAGAAGTAGAATACAAAAAAATTGTAGCAGAATTCAGACGACTTCACCTCCAGCATAAATAATATATTTTACTTTTTTTTTTAAAAGCGTTACACTTATAGTAAGGAGAGGTAATTTTTTTTTTACATAATCTTTTTGTCTTATGGTTGAATTACTATGAAAAAAAATAGAAATAAAAATAAAATAAAAAAATTGCTAAGGGAATATCTGCCTCTCATATTTGGAGTACTAGGGCTTATTATATCATTTATTCATGAGCTACGAATGGGAATCATTACATTATGACAAAAAAAAGGAAAAATAAAATAATAAAAATGTGTCCTGAATGTCATAGCACAAAATTCCAAAAAGATATCAGACACCAAGAAACATACTGCACAAAATGTGGATTAGTTATCCTAGCTCCACTAACAAGTGGAATAATATATCCTGGATATATGTATGTAGATATCACAAAAAAAATATAATTGTTGTAGATTCATGGATACATAAAACAAGAAAAGAATTGAATCAGTACAAAATGAACAAAAAATAAATAATCTCTTTTTTTAAAATGAATAATCTACACAAAAAAATAATCATTAAAAACACATAAAAAAGAAAAGAAGGTAAAAAAAATCATGGAAATTAAAGAACTGGATATCACAAAAATAGTAATTATCGTATTTGTAGGAATAGCATCAGTATTATCAATATATTTGAACGTTTCAGATATACCTGCATTATGCCTAGGAGGTCTAATAGGGTACTTATCTAAGGATATACCTGTAACGGATTTAGGAATTGATGAATATGGTAAATAAAACAAAAATAACTCCTTTAAATGACATTAATTCCCTTGAATCAACAGTAGAAGAATACAGGATAGGAAATCTTGAAAAAAAAGTAATAACAAATCAAGAAGAAATAATGAAAGAACTCCGACAAATCAGAAAGGACATAAATAAAGATCATGAAAAAGTAATAAAACTAGAATTAATGTATGGTATTCTTGATGACAAATTCAGAAAACAAGAAAGCTACGTAAAAGCGATAACCACGACAATAATAGCACAAATAATATTATTTTTATTACAAATTTTCACAAGGTGATTCCTGGTGTCAAATAAAGGATACAATGAAGAAAGAACAGTAGTACAAATATTATGCAGTTGAAGTGAAAAGTAGTAAAAATGATCATATCTACATAAGAAGTGAACAAGTAGAAGAACTTGTACATTTTTCACATGGATTCGGAGCAACACCTATCGTAGTTGCAAAATTTACATGGAAACCTTATAAGGTATTTGATATAATTGAACTTGAAACAACAGATTCAGGAACATATGCAATTCATAAAAAGAATATTGATAAACAATTTAATTTAAATGATTATATTACAAATTTGAGAGGTTGAAATTAAAATGGAATTTGAAAAAATAACACTTGATGAAATACCCTTTGATAGTGTGGATAGCACCTCATGGATTGCTCCATTTGTGTGGGGACGAATAGGTAATTATACAATTTCAAAAATATTATTATAATTACTGGTTATGGCATCAGAAATATAAAACAGAAAAAAAATAAAAAAAATATTGAATTAGAAGAGGTTAATAATTATGAGTACTGCTGCAGAACATATTTGGGAGTACAGATATCCTCACGAAAGCACAAAAGCATTTGACTTATTCGCGAAATATCTTAAACTTGGAACAGGCAGATCTCTAACAAAATTAAAGGCAGAATATGGTATTGATATATCACTCAGACAATTAAAAGAATACAGTCGAAAATATGATTGGGTGTCAAGAGCAGAAGCAAAAGACGATTATGACATTCAAAAACAAATGCATCAACAAGAAAAAGAAAAAGAACAATATTTCCAGAAAAGATTAGAACGAATAAATCAGTACCATGATGCTACAGATGCTGTACTTCAAACATTACTTATTGATCTGGGATTAATTCCAAATCCTGAAACTAAAAGACTAGAAAAAAATGAATCAATCAAAAGTACTAGTGTAGCAAGTAGTTTGAAAAACCTTACAGATGCAAATGTGAATAATACTAAACTAGCACTTAGATTCCTAGGACTGCCTGAAACAATCAAAGACACGCAAAATATTAACATGGAAGCGAATACAACAAGCATGGTGAATACAAAATTAAATATTCAAAAGACACTTCATGATGAACAATTTATGAATAATGAACTCAGATTTATGAAAAAGCTTGTAGACAAAGATAAAGAACAAAAGTGATTAGTTATGATGAACACTGCTAATGAACATGGAATACTAGGACTTGGACGTTGGAGTATGCTAATAAATGGTGGACGTTGGAAACCACGTGACTTTGACCTCATCATTATTGAATTACTACAATATGCAATACAAGGTAAAATGTCAAAATTGTTACTTAGCGTTCCATCAAGGCATGGGAAATCCACATTAATTTCAAAGAATTTTTGTAGTTATTTCTTATCACATTTTCCTAATGAGCAGATAATACTTTCATCATACAGTCAACGTCTAGCAAGTGAGTTCGGCGGAAGTGTAAAAGACATCATCAATTACTATGGTTACCTCTCACCATATGAAGTAAAAGTTAGTAGTGATAATAAAGCAAAAAATAAATTTCAAATAGCAAAGCCTTACGATGGTCAGATGCTTGCTGTAGGAGCTGGGGGAAGTATCCTGGGATTTGGAGCAGGACTGTTCATTATTGATGACCCTATAAAATCAGTGAATGAAGCAGAAAGTGAAACAATCCAACAAAGACTACGTAACTGGTTTAGTGGAACAGCAAAAACAAGACTACAAAAACGTACAGATGGAAAACCCCCTATAATGATTGTAATTGCACAAAGACTGCACCTTAAGGACTTACATGGAATTATCAAAGAAACAGAACCAGTTATCAGTGGACTTGAAGCACTAAAAATTCTACGTGGTGGTGAATCCATAGACCCAAATGTATGGGTTGATGTGAACATGCCTGCAATATGCACAGACCCCGAATCTGATATCCTAAGACGAAAAAAGAATGAAGTACTATGGGAAGATCAACGAAGCTACGATTGGCTCATGAAAGAAAAACAAGCAATGGGTAGCTACTTGTTCAACGCGATTTATCAAGGTGACCCTAAAGAGCGTGAAGGAAATATATTCAAACGTGAATGGTTTTATGATGAACTTACAGACAAACTAAATTGTGTTATTGATGAAAATAAGATATGTGATATACCTACACTACGGTATTGGGACTTCGCAGGAAGTGGTGAACAAGGAGATGAAACAAGTGGAGTATTAACAGGGTATGATGGAAAGAATCTTTATGTTCTAGACCTTGTAAATGGTAAATTCACTGCAAGTCAAACAAAAAATAAATTCATAAAATCTGCGTACAAAGATGGAAAAAAAACATTCATTAAAATAGAACAAGAACCAGGAAGTGCTTCGAAAATATTGATAAATAATCTTCAACGTGAACTTCAAGGATACACAATAAGAGCTGATAAAGTAACACGTGCTAAGAATATGCGTAGCTTTGAACTTGAAGCACTTTGTGAGGACAGACATTTCAAAATTATTAAAGCACCTTGGAATGAAAAATTAGTGGATCAATTAATAAATTTTACTGGTCGTGAGGGTGGTAAAGATGATATTGTGGACAGTTTGACTGGAAGTGCTAGGTATTGGCTTAAGAAAAAACCAAAAATAAATGTATAATTAATTTTTTTTAGAAGGTGAAGATAATTACAGAATATATGAATGATGATAAAGAATTGCTATCAAGCAGTTATCTTGTTACAGTTGATAATTATGATACATATAGCAATCCACAACTCATAGACCGTAACACATATAGTCAGTATGCATTCAAAAATGGAAGCTTTAGTAGGAGTGCACAGATAGATATGGATAAGTGGGAGGGTTATAAAGTTCCTGAGTATCCTCTTCAATTTCTGAGTGGATTACTTCGTTTAAATGTTTTTCATGAGCAATGTTGTGATATTATAAGTAATGCTGTTGTAGGTCATGGCTGGGATATAGTACCTGTATCAGACATTGACTATGACCCAAATGTAGAAAATAAAAATAAAATAATAGACCTTATAACTCATTTTTCAAAAGATTTACGAGAAGAACTTCAAGAAGTCATATATGATTATGAAGCTCTTGGTTGTGCAGGAATTGAACTTATACGTGATACTGAAGACTCTGACCATCATATCATTGATATTAAACGACTTGATATTACATATTGTATGCTTCATAATGATGAAGTTAGAATTAAACAAG
Source organism: Methanosphaera cuniculi (assembly GCF_003149675.1). Classification (NCBI taxonomy): domain Archaea; kingdom Methanobacteriati; phylum Methanobacteriota; class Methanobacteria; order Methanobacteriales; family Methanobacteriaceae; genus Methanosphaera; species Methanosphaera cuniculi. The sequence continues at coordinate 10,521 of NZ_LWMS01000031.1, forward strand.
AATATAATGGTGAACATGCATTTTTCGTGCTTTATGGAAAGAATTATGATGAAAATGGAATTAAATATGATGTAAATAGATATACAGGTGAAATTGTAGAACAAGGTAGTTTGTCTTTTGATGAAACAGCACATGAAGTAATATGGGTAACTAAATATAAAACTAATTCTGCTAATTATGGAAGTGCTAAGATAACTACAGAACTTGATACAATAAAAAGTGAAATTGGAAGAGCTAATTTTAATAATAAATTTTTTGAAAATTATGGGCTTCCTGCTTTCGCTGTATCTATTAGCGGGGACTTCCAAGATTACGATGTGCCTGAATATTTTGACGATGGAACAAAAAATCCTGACTATGATATAACGAAGACCTTAAGATACAAGGTAGCAAGTCAAATCAAAGAAGTAATTAAAAATCCTCATAGTGCAGTAGTTCTCAGTGTTCCAACTCTTGATGAAACACCAGCTAACATACAATTTACTCCACTAAGTAATGATGTGAAAGAAGCTAGTTTTAGACTGCTTAGACAAGATAATAAAGAGGAAATTTGTGCAAGTCATGGAATTAGTAGTGACTTGATTGGTACAACAAAAACAGGTAATCTTGGAGGAAATACTGCACTTGCTGATTATGAGGGTTTTGTTGAAAGAGTGATTGCTCCATTACAAACACTTTTTGAAAATCGTTTTAATAAAATTATCATTCAACAAGATTGGGGTATTTTTGACTGGATTTTTAAATTTAATCAAATTCGTAAAACTGATATTAGTGAACAAATAACTCAGATAAAAGACTTGCTTGATTATGGACTTATTACAAGGAGACAAGCAATAGAAAAAATTGGTAAACAGTTTGGAGCATCAGCGGATCCTAATAACCCTCTTCTTGATGAATATACAATTAAAGGGGTTCCTGAACGTGTTGTATTTGAAGAGTCAATTGAAGACTTTGATGATAGTTTCTTTGAAAATGTACAACAACAATTATTAGATGAAGCAGAACGAATAGAGAGGGAAGGAAATGACACAACAACAGTATCTGATAATGAGCTTCAAAACATTTCAGGCAAAAAAGCTCAATCAAGAATTCAACAAATTTTTAAAAATGAGTTTAAAGCTAGAAAAAAAATTAGAAAATGAGCTGTACGAAAAATATACTGGTGTTATGTTTCAACAGATAATTGATGTCATCACTAGAAATCTTGACTATCCATCTATGAACTTGAATATACTTGAAAATGAATTATATATGCTTCTTAGCAATTATGATGAATGGTATAACGAACTTATGGATAGTTATGTGGAGCAGAGTATGGAACTAGCACGACAAAGACATCAACAATATACTGAACTGCTTCACAATAAGGAAGTTACTAACTCTCTTTTATCAGATGATATAACAAAAAAATCATGGTTTAAACTTATAAGTAATAAGGTAAAATCAAGATTTAAAAGAACAAGAAAAAAAACAAGTTTGACTGGAAAACTTAAAGCTAAAAATTACAGGTTGAAAAGACAAAAAAAATATACTAATTCTACATTTTCAAAAAGAACAACAAAAAAAGTAAGTAGAGTAATTCAAAAACACTATAAAAATAAAAAAGATACAGTCCACTTGAAAAAATCATTAAATGATAAATTAAGAAAAATTTTTAATGAGGATGCAAAAAGAATGGCTGAAAGCATAATACAAGGTTCAAAAAATGAGTCAGCATATGATGAAATTATGAATGATGAATCAATAAAAAATAAACAATGGATTACCCAAGGTGATGATAAAGTTAGGGATAGTCATGCAGAATTGGAAGGTACGATTATCCCTAAGGACGAAGTATTTCCGAATGGACTTGAATTTCCTCGTGATGATAGAGGTGATGCTGAAGAAGTTATTAATTGTCGATGTGAGTTGTTACCTGCTTAGTCATAACTTATTTTTTATTTTTTTTTATACAAATTTTAGTTATTTATACTCATTATTAGGTCATTGTTTATGAACTAACTATTAATGCTAAACACGAAAAAAGAAAATACTGTGATTTTAGTATTCAACAATAAACAATGTTTAAAATTAATTTTATTTTTTTTATGTTGGTGAGTAAAAAAAAGATTAAATTGGATTCAAAGTTCCAAGCTCACCTAAAAAACTATACTTACTATATTATACTATAAAACTTGTCTTATAACCTCCGAAAAAAAAGATAAAAACTAGAATTTAAAATAAAAAAAATAACATGACTGTCGAACACTAATATAAAAAAAGATGAAAAAGTGAGTGGTGAAACAAAATTAATGAAACAATAACAGTAACCGCACCAGTATTCCTCCCCAACACTCCAGACTGTGACTATGCAGATGGAGAGGAATTACTAACACCTGAAAAAATACAACAACTTGCATCAAGTTTCAAAAATTATAATATCATTGATTATGAACACCAATTTACAAATAAGACAAAACCCTACTACCTGCAACAAGTAGGTAAACCTGTACAAATGTGGATAAGTCAAAAAGACAATAATTTCACCGATGTAACAGGGACTACTCAGACAATACCTGCAGGAACACTATGGCTTACCAGTGAAATATATAATCCTGTGATGATTCAGGCAATCAAAGAAAAAAGAATTACAGCTTATAGTGCAACAACTGCTGAAAAAAAATATGCTGATGAACTCATGAACCTAGTTAATACAAGTACTAGTGCTAAAAGTCATCAAAAAGAAGTTCAAAAATTAGCAGACAAAATAAGTTTTAAAAGAACACTTATCAAAGATATTAAAGACCCTGTACTTTTCACAGTCACACTAACAGGAATGCCTTGTGTAGGTAGTGCTATGTTTTGTCAATCATGTTTACTTGATGCTAATGAGAGTAATAAATCAATTGATGAGGAAAAAAAGATGGATAAAACAACATTCTTAGAAAAATTAGTAGCTTTTTTCAAATCATTAGAATATGAGGAAAAAGAACAGGAATCATCTGATGAAAAAGAAATAACATCAACAGATGAGCCAACAACAGATAATAAACCAGTTGTTGATGAATCAAAAGAATCTGATGAAAAACCTGAACAGGAATCAACAACTGATGAAGAAGAAACAACATCAACAGATAAACCAGAATCAACCGATAAACCAAAAGAATCGGAAGAGCCAAAAGAATCTGATAAACCTAAAGAATCTGAGGATACAACAACTGATGATGAAAAAGAGGAAGAAGAGGAAAAACGTAAACGCCTCCAATCAAAAAAAAGCAATGTAAAACCAACAACAAGTAAAAAATCATCAGCCAAACCCAAACCAAACCCAACAAGAAACATAACCACCAAATCCAAACAAATCAAAGTAAATGATGGAATAGGAGAATCACAAAAAATGAAGAAAATACATGAAAGTGAAGTAATATATGATATCATCAAAAATGGGGTAAGTACAAAATCAATAGGAAAAGAAAACATAAGTTTTAAAAATACAGGTATCATTCCAGCATTTGATAATCAAGCATTGCTAAACATGATTTACAATCCAACAATACAAGAATCATTTAAAGCAAGTTTCACAGAAGAAAATACAAATAAAGCAGTATTAGAAACAAATCTTTTCGCAACTTACGTAAAAAAATTAATTCTAAGTGACCCAATTCTTGAAGATGCAACATACCAAACAGTATACGGTGAAAAAGCAAACATCTATACAATAGGACTCTCAGGAGAAGTAACACAAGATGGTATATTACCTGAACATTACTACTTCGATAAAGATCCTGCAGAAACAAATATTGATATTGGAAAAGATGTGCTTGAACCTGTACCTCAAAGAGCAAAACTTGTTATATCAGACAGACAAGTAAGAAATAATGTATATGGTCAAGACTTATTAAGCAATGCTCTTAGTCTCACACAAGACGCATTTAATCGTGGAGTAAGTACAGCAAGAGTATTCGGAAACACAAAACTTGGAGAAACAGTTGATAAACAATACACACGTAGAGATGGTCTTCTTGTATCAGCAGGACAACAACTTGTATCAGGTACAGACTTTGATGTAGCAGATGGAATTATATCAATCTTTGAAGACATGTTCTATTCACTACCTGAAGAAGCACAAAATGAAGATGATTACACATTCTATGTCCCAACCAATGTTTACAGAGCATACTATAACTATTTCATTAACAAAGTAGGTGATAAAGTTGTAGATATACTCACAACAAGAATACCTCTATATTGGGAAAATATACCTATAAAAACAAGCCCTACACTTAATAATGCAAAAGCAAGAACAGACTTAGATGGTGGTAAAGCATCAATACTTCTTACAAATCCAAAAAATACAAACTTTGGTGTGGGAAGAAATCTTACAATTGAACCTGATAGACATGCAGATACCAGTAGTAACACATACTTCTACACAATGGATTCAGATGCTAAATATAGTATCCCTGATTATGCTGTTGTTGCAAAAATGACTGATGATGAATATAAAGCACTACCTAAAGTAGAACCATAAAATGAGGTAAAAATAATGCTACCTACATATGAAAAAATAAAATTAGATCAGCGCGTAAAAGCTAAAGGGCGTTACAATCTTATTCGGACTGAAATAAATAATCTTGAAAAAAAATTAATGAACTTGCTGAAACTGTTGAATCACTTCCTAAGAGTGATTCTTCATCTTCTACAAATGATACAGAATAATTTTATATTAAAAAAATACCAATGGTGGTGAGGATAATAACTTTTTATTGCAATGTTGTTGATGTAATTAATTTTACTCAAATAACTCCAGCAAAATTGGGTATTGATGTAAGAAAAGATCCAAATAAATTAGAAGAAATCATATTAAAATGGATAACTCATGCTTCAAATATGATCGATGAATATACAAACAATCCTAAAAAAGAAACAGAAATACCACCCATTTATGAAAATGTATGTCTACGAATTACAGCTCATATGGTAGCAAGTGCAGAAATTTACAAAAATACAAGTATGGTAAATATAAATGAATGGACAGAGAGATATGTTCCTCTTAGGATATTTACCCAAGCTGAAAAAGATGACTTAGAACCTTACAAAAAATCAACAGTTGATTACCGAAATTCAGAAATTGAAATGTTAACAATAACAGGAAATAAAGTATTATGAAATTTGAAATCAACCTTAAAAAAAATAAAGACATAGATTACAGCAATAAATCAAGTAAAATACAAAAAGAAATGCTAAACAAAACAGGACTAAAAGCATACACCTCTGTAAAAGATAAAACACCAAAACGAACAGGTGAACTAAGAGGAGCATGGAGCATGACAAAAAACAGTCAACAAGTCAAAATACAAAATAAACTGCCTTATGCATTATACTTAGAAGCAGGTACAGGTATCTATGGTAATAGAGGAGCACCAATTTTCCCAAAAACTGCTCCTTTCCTCCAATTTGAAATTGATGGGCAAATCATAAGAACATTATCAGTAAAAGGAATCAAACCTGTAAAAATGGCAGAAAAAACTATTGATGAAATTGAAAAACAATTACCTGTGCTATGGAGTGAAACAATAGAAAGGTGTATGAAATGACAAGAACAACAACAATTACCACAGTACTAGAGGAAATTTATAATACTGTAGAAACATGGATCAATACAGAAATTAGTAATGATGGAATACTTGGTGATGTAGAAGATTTTATTACTACACTTCAAAACGAAAGACCATTAACAACTCCATCAATTTGGATGCAAAAACATAATTGGCAACCCGTAAAATCAGAGTCAATTAATAAACATTCGATGATTACAGTTGAATTTCCTATTGAATTTGACTGTATAGAATACTCTAATGACTTGGAAGAGGGGGAACAAAGAGCTAATAATCTTGTTGGGCGCGTTATTGATTCAATCCTAAAACATTATACAAGACGAAGCATCAAAGAACTATTCAAGTTTGTAGGCTTTGAAGTAAAAGAAGGTTATCCTAACGGAAATCTTAAAGTAAATGGAAAACAGGAAGTTATACCTGTTGCTGGTGTTTTGGTATTATTCAAAGTTCAATTCCTTTGGAATAATTGTCTTGTTAGTATTATTGATGAGGATAATACAATGAGTGAATCAGTAATTGACATTACTCAGGAATCAGTGAGTATTGATGATTCAGATAGTTCTAAGTCAATTAGTGATATTGAAAGTATAATTTTTAAAAATAATGTTCTAGAACAAAAAGAATAATTATTTTTTTTTAAGTTAAACTAAAAAAAAATTTTAAACATTAAAAAAAAGAAAGGATGATAAAAAAATGACTCAAGTAGTTTCATTCAGTCCTGAACAAAAATGGGCAAACGAAGCAGAAGATGATGATACACATATAAGAGCAGATAAAGCAAATGCAAGCTTAAACGCTGAACCTGTAACATTAAACGGGGGAAGTAAAACAATACAAAAAATGAGAGTAGGTTATCCAGAGCCATCAAGTGAAATGGATACTGCAATAGATACAAAAGTATTCCACAAATACATGTACTATACTTTGGGGAATTATGCTCATTCAACAACAACAGTAAATGGACAATCAAAACATTGTCATGAATTTTACGGAGGAGACTCTACAAAACTACCTAGTGCAACAACAAGACTTACATATGATGTAGATGATTATGTTCTTGAAAAAACGTTACTAGGTTGTGTAATGGATGAATTTAACCTGGAGACAAGTGATGAGCTTAGTACTGCTTCACTTTCAATGATTTACAGAACTGAAAAATCTAAAAAAATATCACAAACAGAGCAAGATATACGTGAAGTAGATGCAGTACCCTTTATAGGTTATGATTATCAAATAACACTTGGTGGAGTAGATAGTTATGTATTTAATGAACTAAAACTAAGTATAAAAAATAATCATAAAATCGACGGTGCTAGAGGACTGGGTAACAGATTCTACGGAAGACAACCAAACGTAGGAGAACGTGAAATACAATTAGAACTCACAACTGTATTTGATACAGATAACCTAGAAACAGTTATCAAATCAGAATACGGTGATGAAAATTTAGAAACAATTACAGATGAAAATGGATACTGGATACCATCAAAATGTAAACTTTTCACAATTCCCCTAAAATTAAAAATAATGACCTGTGAAGATGCAACAGAGTATGTTGAAATTGAAATACTTAACTGTATAATCAGCATTGATCCGTTAGAATTTAGTGGTAGTGATGATGTAGAAGTAAAACTCACCCTTCAAGCTACAGGAACAAAAAAAGTAGCACTTAATAGTGGAGTAGAAAAAAGAACTGATATTCGATGTATTGTTGTAAATGATCAAGAAGAAATTACCCCTTCAATAAAAACAGCAACAACAACACCTAGTTCAACATACACTAGTACTGAAGAAGAATAGATAAAGATAGTAAAAATAAAAATATAATATTTTTTTTTGGGAGGCAATAATATGGCATTTGAAGACCTATTAGCAGGAACAAACGAACAAGTACCTATATTTCTTGAATCAACAGGTACAACTGAAAACGTTAGAAAAATAAATGTGGCAGAAACAAAAAATTACAGAAGAATAATAAACAAAGCACTTGGAACAATCAACACAACAGAAAGAACAAAAGGTAGACGTTCACAAGGAACTGAAGCAGTAGCAAAACTGAACCTTGCTGATACAAGTGAAGCAGAATACGATGCAAATGTATACCTTATCAAATGTAGTTTCAATATCGACGGTCAAACAATCAATGAAAAAGATATAACTGAAAGATTATCTAATGATGTATTTGATGAACTTGTAACAAAACTTAAAAAATTAAATGCTCTTGATGATGATATCAACCTTGAAGATGAGGTAAAAAAGTCTTAAAATCAAATGAAGGCAAACATCTTATCAGACTGGATTTTTTTGGATATCATTTAGCAAAATCTTATGATGAATTAACTCCAGCACAAGCATTATTTATTGATATAGGACGAACTGAGTTAGAAAACCAAAGAAATAATCCTGATAAGAAATAATAATAAAAACAATAATCTTAAAATATTGTTTCATCACTTCACTCTTTTTTTAGCAATAATTTTAAGCCTAGTATTATTTTTTTTAAATAATTTATTCTAGTACACCTCTTTTTTTTCATAATTTAAAACCAGAAAATTGGTGGATAATAAAAAAAAATTGTATGGGATGAAAAAAAAGGAAAAATTAAATTTTTTTTTTTATGAGTAGAAAAAAAAGTAGTATAGTCTAATATAGTATAGTAAAAAAAAACTTTTAAAAATTAAAATAATTATTTTTTTTATATTTTTTTTCGTTACCCTTAATCTCTTCACTCATAAAAACTTTTTATAATCCTTATTTTCAATATTCCTCAATCTTATCCACATTATCCAAAAAAAAAATAATAGGAGGCATTAATCAAAAATGGTATCACAACAAATTCTACAAATCATTCTGAAAGCAAAAGATGAAATGAGCAAAAACCTTGAAAAAATAGATAAGGCAATGAAAAAAGTAGAAAACACAGCAAAAACATCAAACAGTCAAGTAGCTAACAGCAATAAACAAGTTACTGATTCGATAAACAAACAAATCCCAGTTATCACCAAAGTAGAAAATGCATATACAAAAATGAAAACAACAGTAAATAATGCATTCAATATGATGAAAACAAGCATACAAAATACAGCAACAAAACTAAGCACATCAATCAAAGAAAGTAGTCTAGCACAACCTTTCCTTAACTCAGCAGAAAAAATCAAACAAAAATGGCAAACAACGATGGAACACATCAAAAGTCAAGCAGATAAATTAGCAAACACAAAACGAACAATAAACATAGATACAAAAACAAGCAATATACAAGAAACAACATCACTCATTGATAAACTTAAAATCAAAATAGGAGAAACAGCACAAAAATGTTTAAACTTAAAAAACTCATCATCAAATAGTTTTACATCAATGTCAAATAGTACTAATCAAGCCAAAAATAGTATAAATGGACTCACAACAAGCATATCAAAACTTAGTAGTCCTGTAAATAGCATTAAAACTTCATTCGCATCATTATCTACCAGCATAAAAACAAGTTTCAATAGCATTAAAAGTGGAGTAACAAGTTCACTAACAAGCATTCAAACAAGCGGAACAAATGCTTTCAGCCGATTAAGTAGTAATGTTTCACAAAGTATTTCAAATATGAAAACAAAGGTAAATGCAGATCTTAATTCAATAAGAATGGAAACACTAAAGTTTGAATCAAAAGCAATACAACTTAAAATTCAAACACAAGGAGCAAGTGAAGCTGTAGGGCAACTTAATCTACTTGAAAGAACAGTAGCAGTAGCAAAAGGAACATTACAAACACTATCACCAACAAGTATGAGTGCATTTCAATCAATAAGTAATTCCTGTTCAAATGCGATTAATACTGTTCAAACAAAATTTAATTCATTAAAAACATCAGCATCAGATGCATTTAATAATATTAAAACAAAAGCTGGAGAAGTAAAAAATAGTATAAGTAATATTTCATCAAATATGGGAATGTTATCAGGAACAATTTCAACAGCATTTGGAATGATAGGAGTATCAAGCCTAACTGAATTTACAATAGGTGCTGCCCGAGCAAGAGAACAAATTACCTCAGTAACAAACGGAATTACAGGAAGTGCTGAAGCAACAAAACATTTACAATCATCAATAAAGGAAGCAACAAGTGGAGGGGTTGTAGGATTTAATAAAGTTGCAGGAGCAGTAAATCAAATAGGATTAAAATATAATCTAACTAATGCACAACTTGAAAAAACACCACCTTTATTAAATTCAATCGGAACATATGCAATGGCAATGGGTAAAGATGGTGAAACCGCCGCTAATTGGATGAATAAAGCATATGATGGACTTAATGGAAATTTCCTTGTACTTCAAAGAAATCTGGGAATAACCAAACAACAATTAATAGACAATGGTTGGAAAGGAACAGCTGAAGATGTTGATGGATATACTCAAGCTTTACAACGTTGTCTTGAAAAAAAACCTGAAATGAATGACTTTTTAAACTCATTTGATGGAAAACTTATGAAATTTAAGATGACTGTTCAAGGTGTAGGGAGGGAAATTGGTGAATATTTACTTCCTATTTTAACAGGTTTCCTTGATTTTATGAGTTCTCTTGAACAAAGATTTCCGGGCATTACAAAGGTAATTGTAATTCTTGGACTTGCAATTATGGCACTTTCTGCAGTAAGTATGATTGTTCTTCCTATTGTTCAACTTGTTGAAGCATTAAAACTGATGAGTATTGTTTCACGTGCCGCGGCGATTGCTCAGACATTACTAAATGTTGCTATGAGTATGAATCCTATTATGATTGTTGTTATTGCAATTGTTGCTCTAATCGGTGTTTTAGTATATCTTTATAATACAAATGAAGATGTTAGAAATACAATTAATGCAATTGGAAGTGCAATTATGGGAGGACTTCAAAGTGCGTTTAATTGGTTGATGAGTGGTATTCAATGGGTAATTGATGGATTTAATAATTTTTCAAGTAGTGTTGGAAGTGCTGTTGATGGAATTGTTCAATGGTTTATTGCTCTTCCTGGAAATATTTATAATTGTCTTGAATCATTACTTACAACAATAGGTGAATGGTTCTCTGGATTAATTACAAATTTAATTACTTGGGGTGGTGAATTATTAAATAATATTATTCAATGGTTTGTGAATTTACCTGCAACTATTTCCGAATATTTAAATCAATTAATTTTATCGCTTGGTGAATGGTTTAGTGGACTTCTTACAAAACTTACAGAGTGGGGTATGAGTATTCTTACTGGTATTGTTCAATGGCTTATAACATTACCTCAACAATTTATGCTTTATCTGAATATTATTATTCTGAATGTTTCGACTTGGGCTATGAATTTATATACTTGTTTTGTGAATTCTGCGTGGAATGCTGTTACAGGTTTTATTAGCTGGATTTGTCAACTTCCAGGTCAACTTTGGACTTGGCTTATGCAAACGATTTCAACGGTTGTAAGTTGGATTCCTGGATTTTCACAAAAGGGTGTTACAGCAGGTACTGATTTTTTAAAAGGTATAATTGATAAAATTAAAAAAATACCTAGTGATATTTGGACTTGGCTTCAAAATACAATAAGTAAGGTTAAAACATGGATTCCTAGCTTTGTACAAAAAGCTCAGGAAAGTGCAAGAAAATTCGCAGATAAATTCAAAGAAAAAATAAAACAACTTCCTCAAATCATGTGGGACGAACTTATGCGAATTGGAGATAAAATAAAAAATAGTGTTGGTGATCTGGTAGGAAAAATAAAAGATCTAGGACGACAAATGTTAGATGGATTTAAAAATGCTCTTGGTATTCACAGTCCTGGATATATGTATCATGCAATTGCAGGGGAGATGAGATATCTAGATAAAGAAATTCTTGGAAATCGAATGACTTTAAATGATGCAACTGAAAAACTAGGAGAATCAATGATAGCAGGATTTAATAAAAATGATTTTAATTCAATGTCTGATACTTATAATAAGGCTATTTCAAATATGAATACAGTAGCACCTACAATTGAAACTCCAACAACTCTTCCAGATACTATTGAATCTACATCAACAGCAATAGGACAAGAGGGAAATATGATGAGTAATATGAAAATTCCTTCAGAACAAATTGCTACAGATAGTCAAATGATGATGAGCTCAATTTCATTACTCACTTCAACTGTAAATCCACAACTTGCTTCAATTGACTCAAATTTAAAAAATATTTCACTTTCAAGTACTCAAGGAGCAAATATTGTCGCACAAAATAACTTACAAATTATTTCAAGTTATACTCAATTAGCTTCTATGATGACACAACAACTAGATAATATTACAAATAAAAATAAAAATTCATGGATAAGCATCAAAAAAACAACACAAGATAATCTAAATTCAATTTTCAAAAGTACAAAATCAGTTACAACACAAATGATTCAAGCATGGGAAAAAATGAAAACTAGTATAATAAGTGCGGCTCAACAAATTAAATCACAAAGTGAACAAAGATTTAACAGTTTATGGAATACAATACGAACATTTTATAATAGAATTAGAAATCCGGGAGGTGCAGGTTCACCAGGAGCAGGAGGAAGTAGACGTGGAAGAACTTCAAATAGAAGTATTGGATCAGTAGTAAGAAGAAGTGTTAGACCCCTTACACAAGTTCAACAAAATTCAAAAATGAATCCCATAACATTAAGACCTTTACTTACAGGTGCTGAAATAGAATACATGAAAAGTCCAAATAGTAATCTAATTGCTACACCTGATATTCTACGATATTTCGATGAAAAAGGTAAAGGTGCAGGCTGGAGTGACATTGTAACACCTAACGTAAATTGGATAAGAAACAAGACTAATGAATGGAAAGTAAATGGTCCTAAAATCTTTGGTAAATATTCAACAGGAAATGACTTATTCAAAGTTAAGGAATTTGAAAACGGAACGCCTACAATAAGCTATGACACTTTCCGTCGTATGGCTGAAAATGTATTTAGCCAATGTCATTACGAATTTTACTGGGATAGTGAACGGTACGGAAATTGGGTCGCCGCGGCACATAATGGGGGTATGAATTGTAGTGATAGTACAGACTTCCTCATTGCTCTTGCTCATGCTTGTGGACTTCCTGCAAGTAAAGTTCATGGACATTGGAATCAATTCGGACATTACTGGGCGAATGTTGCAGGTCACAAGATGGATACTACGGGGTGGATGAATCGTAGAACTTGGACACCTGCTCAGAGTCATGCAGGTTCTCCATCAAAACTTGAATTAACCAACAGTGATAGTGGAACAAATGATAATATAACACATAGTGGTGAAATTACACTAAATTTAAATTTAAATATTGATGGAGGTAATAATCTTGACCGTGATAGTATAACAAGTATTGTACGTGAAACACTTGGAAATCGTGATACCTTGAAAATGATTGCACGTAATAAGGATTTCCAGGAAATTGATGCGAATATGAAAATTAAAATGAATAAGAGTGTTTTAAGAAATGGATAATAATATCCAACTATCCTTTTTTTTTTAATTCACTCATTTTTTTTTTATAAAAATAAAATATTAGTAGTTGATAATAAAATGAAAGAACCAAAAATAATAAAACCCCTTGATGTAAGAGTATTTGGAAATGTTATGACTCATAAAACATCAAAAGAGGGATTTATAAACTATTATTCAGATGTAACCTATAAAGGAAAATCTGAAATAAAATCACTTGAAAAAAATGTATTCACACTCACACCATTAGGTCGTGAAACTTACATGACTGCTGAAATAACAAATCCAAGTGGTGGAAATCAAGATATAAAAGTAGACCTTGACACAACAGTAGCTATAGTTTGTAATCTAACAACAAAAGATGATAATGGTAATTTTGTTCCTGTTGTAAATCACCAGGTTTATATTGCTGTAGATACTATTATCACAGATCAACAGCTAACAAATGAAAATGGAAGAGTAACTTTCAACTATATTTGTAGCACTTCCGGAAAACATCATATTAAATTTTATACCCGTTTTGAAGATGGATATAGAGGAACTGAAAAAAGTGTTTACGTGTCAGGATTTTATAAAACTGTGTTAACTCTTGATGAAAAAGAAACAAGAACAAGCCATACACAACCTGTAAACATAAAAGCAACATTAAAAACAGTTGATGGGAATCCTATACGAAATGCTAAGTTTCATTTGTACGAAAATAATAATGAAATTAAAGAATGTTATGATAATGAAATTTATAAAACTGATGCTACAGGTTCGTTTACATTTCCATTTCAAGAACGAAAAAACTTTAATGCTAATGTGAATTTTACTGATATTAATTTTCCGGATAAAGTTATTCAACATCAAACAACTGAAATCACAGGAAAACTTATAGAAACAAATACAGGAAATCCTGCTAAAAATCAATTAATATCATTATACCTTGATTATAATACTCCTCCCATATCAGAGACAAGAACAGGATCAGGTGATGATGACGCCGGTACATTTACAATTCCTTTTACAATTTATGATAATTCTACACATATTATGTTCATTACCAATAATCGTGATTCAAATTCAATAACATCAACAGGAAAATTACAATATGGAACAGATGTAAAAAAATATTCATTCCAAGCAGTACCTGTACCAACTGTTGAAATTGTACCGTCAGTTAACAATATTATACCAGGACAACCTTTAGAAGTTAGTGTAACAGTCGCAGATGAAGATGCAAGTTTTAAAGATGATAAAGTAATATGGTATTATTCACTTGATAATGAAAATGATTGGAAAGTGCTTTTCGAAGCATCAGAATCAACACTTAACTCTGATAATGTAGCTAAAACAAAATTCACATATACTAAAAAATGTGAAAATTTTTACCTTAAATGTACATATCAAGGAAACCAAAATTATGGGCAGAATGATAGTAATATTCTTAATATTCACTACCTCCCTGAAAATGTAAATGTGAATCTTAAATTTGATAGCAATCAATTCACCACGGAAACAGAAACTAAAATTTTCGCAACATTCACTGACAGTGCAAACAATCCAATACCTAAGTATGATATAAAATTTTATGAATATCCACGTGAGGGTGGAATATATAATATGTCAATGTATGATACACGATATCTAGGAGTTGCTAAGACTGATTCAAAAGGAGTAGCAACAATACTATACACTCCACGTGCTAGAGGAAATTGGGATATAAAAGCAGTGTATGAACTCAGTATCAACACACAGAAATTTGATTCAACAAGTACCCAAAAAAGTATTTTTGTTGATAAAAGAACAAGAAAAATGAACCTAAATATACCTTATGCAAATAATGAGGGTGATGATGTAAAAATTGAAATTACAGTCACTGATAGAGACACAGATGAACCTATAGCAAATGATACAGTAACTGTAGTATATCAACAAAATACAAGTAATGCAACAAAGATAACACAAACACTCACAACAAATAGTAATGGTATTGCTTCACTAACAATTCCAAAACTAAGTATTGGAACATATACTGTTACTGCTTCACTTCCTAGTATTGAACGTTATTATGCTCTTAACCAACAAAAAAGTTTTAAGGTAAGTAAAAAAGAAATTCCAACATTTTCATTTTCAAATATAAGATGTATGAAAGGAGAAACAATAGCGACTGAAATAAAAGCACCAAGTGATTATACTGGAAAAATAGAACTTAAAAATACAACAACAGGTAAAGTATTCGCTAACTATACATTTACATCTGATGATCAAGGAACCGCAATAGTAACAACAACAGTAACTGAAGAAGTAGGAGAATACTCATATATTCTTGTTTATGAGGGTAATGAAAAATATATGGCTGGAAGCACAACAACAACATCACAACTACTTCAAATTTACGGAAGTTTCACAATAGATTGTAAAAATGCAGACAGTAGTAAATTAATTGAAGCAAAAAGACTTACAAACCTTGTACTTTACGGTTATATTACAAATATATATAATCAACCTTACACAGGAACAATCGAATGTCGTATAAGAGATGAATTCTATGGAACTTTCAATGTATCAGAGGGTTATTTTGGAAAAGATAAAAATAATACAATCATGGAAGGAACAAATATCAATATTGATAGTGCTATGATTCAAGACGGTAAAAATGATTTACTACTCATATGTAAAGACTCTTTGACAGGGACAATAACAGAATCAAAATACACATTAAATGTAACAAAACAAGACTCCATATCATTATGGGTAGCAGAAAAAGCAAGTGTAGTAGGTGAAGACAATGAATTTAAATGCTATTATCCTTTGAACGCAACTGGAAAAATTGTATTTTATGAAACGGATAAAAATGGAACTCATGTGAACGAAACACCTATCGCAACACTTAATGCTATTGATGGAACACAACCTGCGAATACAACCCAAAAATCAATCAAAAAAAGTCTAGACTATTTTGGAGGTAGATCTGGTGGAGAGTATTATTATACTGCAAAGCTTATTGACGACCCTGGATATGTAAACTTTGAATCACAACCTGCTAAATATTCATATCATACTAAAGCAACAATAGCTCCTGGAAGTACTGATGTAAGAGCAAAAGAAAATGATCCTTTAATATTAAGTGTAACTGTTAAAGATACATTAAATAAAGCATTTACAGGAGTATTGTATTATGAAATTGACTACAATGGATCTATAACTGAGGGAAGTATCAATATAACAAATGGACAAGGGAGTTATAACATACCAACAAGTTATAGACAATATATCATTGGTAATAATACAAATATAACTAAGCTTACATGGAAGTATATTTCTACAGCAAGTGGATTAACTGATACTCAATTAGAAAAAATAAATACTGATGTAGAAACAAGAATGTACAATCAACCAAGTAAATTAGCAGGATACTTCGTAAACAGTAGCAGTAATTTTAATGATGCTCAGTTTAAAGAAACTGTTCAAAGTACAAACCATACTGACTTATTCACATTCTATTCAAGTTTAACAAGTGAGTCAAATTCAAGCTATAAAACAGTATATGAGTATAAAAATACAAAACAATTTAGAATACATGCTGTAATATCAGTATTTCCAAATAGTACAGATATTACAGATAGTGGTGGTCCTAGTAGTTCACGTCTGACACTTGTAAAAAATGCTATTACAAAAGTATTAACTGATTATCCTGATACTGCAGGTATATGTATAGATTATTGTAGATACCGTAGCGGACAAAATGTTGATACAAATAAGATTAATAAAATAACAGGAGTTATCAGAGAATTAACAAATCTTATTAAACAACTTGAAATCATGAATGGAAGAAGCTATATTATAACAAGCACTGTTTCTCCTGAAATTTATACAACTAATGAGGCTTGGAAATGTAATGCATACAATCAGAGTTATAAGGAATTTTCTCTTTGTTGTGATTTTGTAATGCCTATGCTTTACTCTTATGATTACATTTCAAATTATGATGGAACTACATTTTATCAAATGCTAGATAAATTTAAGAAAATGATTACGATGTCAGGAAAAACAACATCAAAAAATAATATGATAGGTATACTTCAAACATATCATGGAGACAATCACCCTGGAACAAAAACAGCAGTAAAAGAATTAATCTATAATACAATGGCAATGTATATGCTTGCAGAAAATGGTTATTTATATTTCCGAAGTGGATTAACAAATGGCATCTATTCAACTCCGAGTCAAGTATATCGTTATACATCAAATACAGGTGCAGGAGCAAATAACAAGGTTGAGCGTGATGTCCTTATAAAACTTGATTCAACAAGCACAACATTTAGCAAAAATGATATTAATACGGAAGGATTAAAATTTAGTATTCTTGACACATATGGAGGATATGTAACCGGAGGAACTGCAACAGTATATATTGACGGAATAAGTTGTGAACTTCTAAATCCTGCCTCACCGAATGCAAAAACAAGCCTACCTATTGTAGATACTAAACCGATGATTTTTAAAATCAAAGATATCACTTCAATCACTACTGGACAACATACTTTGAAAATTGGTTATAATGGAAATAAAGCAAAAGGAATTAATGGTGGATCAATGACAACAACAGTTACATTCACAACTTAACCTCCCTTTTTTTTCATTCTAAATTTTTTAAAGAATAACTAAAAAACAGGAAAAAAAATTATGTCACAATATGTATTATACGCGTTATGGAACAGTGACGCAGATAACTTATATTCAAAGGCAAGAAGCAATGCAATAATTGTTACCTGTCTTAATCCGCAATTTAGAATTAGTATAACACCTGA
This sequence comes from Methanosphaera cuniculi, assembly GCF_003149675.1. Lineage (NCBI taxonomy): Archaea > Methanobacteriati > Methanobacteriota > Methanobacteria > Methanobacteriales > Methanobacteriaceae > Methanosphaera > Methanosphaera cuniculi. The sequence continues at coordinate 28,399 of NZ_LWMS01000031.1, forward strand.
ATCATATGGAGTAAAGAAAAATGGAACAATTAAATTTACAGGAGTAGTTCAAGATGAATATGGAAATCCTATAGAGGGTAATCCAACTGTTAAAAGAACAATAACATACCCAGATGGTACAACATCAACTACGACAGTAGAATACTCTGAAAAATTAGAGGATTCAATCATATTCACAACAGAAGGAATTTATAATATAGTATACACAGCAGAACAGTATATAGGATCAAAAGAAACCTACAATAAAGGAACAAGTGATGAATTTAAAATTAAATGTGGAATTATCAATACAAATTTATCATTATCATCAGATAAAGAAACTAACACAAATTATGGACGATGTGTAGTAGATGATAAAGTAGTTTTAACAGCAAAATTAACAGATGAGGAAGGTAAACCAGTTCATGACAGAACAATAAGCTTCTTTGAAAATGAATCATACAAATTAATAGGAAATGTTAAAACAAGTGCAGATGGAATAGCATCAATAATAACACCAGTTAGCAAGATAGGAGACACAAAGTTTATTGCTCAATTTGACGGTGATATTCAATACGGTCAAAAAAATAGTTCATTATATACAATTAATGCAATAAAACATAGCACCAAATTCATACTTGATAATAACACAATATACAAAGGATGGAAAGTAAAAGGACAATTTGTCGATGAACAAGACAGAGGAATAGGATATACAAATATAACACTCAGAGTAGAAGATCCTACAATAACAGACGCAACAAAAAAAGTAATCTTTACAAAAACAATCAAAACCAAAGAAGAAGGATTATTTGAAAGTGAGCCATTAGATATAACAACCACAACTAATACTCTTGATGTTTATATGAGTTTCACAGACACAACGGGAAGATATGAAAATATAACCTCTGAAAAAATAACACTTCAATATACAACAAAACTTAAATTCACTGCAAAATCATATAACTTCATAAATGACAGTTCAAAAATACCATATAGAGAATGGACTAATTTAAGCAATATTTACACAAGTGGAGCATATGCTACTTGTGGGTCAAAATGTACAAATAATAGTGCTATAGCAAGTAAAAATGGAACTAGACATACACCTGCTCCAATCAAAGTAAATGGTTTTAACTTTAGCATACCTGATGATGTTGTAGTATCAAATATGAAAGTATCAATTAGCACACGTAACAGGAGTTGTAGTAGTCAATCTGCACAAGTCAAAATACCAAGACCCACAGTAAGCATTAACACAAAAACTGATGGAACTCAAACAACGTTTAATAATGGAAGTTCATACATACCATACAATACCTTTAATACTTGTTTTGTTAATTTTTCAAATTTGAATTTGGGAAGTAGCATTGTGAATTCATCAGACTTTTTTGTATATATCACTTTTGGAAAAAATCAGACAACAAACATAGGACGTATTGATATTGAAAATATAACTGTAGACATTGAATATATACCAATCCAAGATGGAGGTTCATAAAATGACTACAAAAACAGTATATCCAATAGAAGTGGATCACACTTACACAGCAAAACAACATTTTGATATTAAAAAATATCACCTTAAAAAATGGGGTGGATTTGACACAATGAAAAAACCTGATGGTAAAATTACATGTGGAACAGGAAACTATCCTAAAATTGGAAGTAAAAATGATTCATTTAATAAACCTGCCCCAGTATATGTTAATTTTGGTTCGTTAAACCTACCAAATGGTTCAAAACTTGGAACTGTAAAACTTCACATGAATCAAAATACAATATGTACTAAATCAGACAAAAAGTCAAGTAATTACCCAAGTTTTGGAGCACCAACAATCAAAAGTTATAATAAAGAAATAGAAAATAACCAAGTAAAAGCAGAAGTAGTAACAGGAATAGCACCAACAGCAGATAATAAAGAAGTAATTTTAGAATTTAGAAATTTAACAGCTCATGATGTGAACGTGTCTGATTTTGGTTTTCTAATAATATATCCTGCAAACACTAGCCAAAATCAAGGTCAACTAACTATAGGGAATATTTATCTAGAACTTGAAACAGATGCAGTAGATATTGATTACACGGTAAAAGCAAATCCTGAAACAGTTGATATAGGACAAAAATTTGAATTAGAATTACATGTAGAACAAAGAGATATGGCAACATATACACCCGTATTTGAATTAAATTTTAACAATGTGTTACGATTTGATAAAAAAATAAGTGGTGATGGAACATTCAAAAATATTGGAACTGATAAAGAACCGCAATATCAATGGACTTCTACACTCACACAAAAACAAGCAACGATAAAACTTCAATTCACTGCAATTAAAACAGGAACATATGAAATTTCAATGATTGATGCACTGACAAATAATGCATATACAATAAATCTACCCATACTTCAAAAAGAATTATCTTGTAAATCTACATGTCGACTAGCAGAAACACCTAACATTAAAAGAATAAAACAAGATGAACGAGCAATTTACCAATTATCAACAAAAACAAGAAATTCACTTCTTGATGTATTACCGATTACACTTCATTTTCCATTATGTGCTGAATTTGAAAATATAAAAGAATTAGAAGAAGAAAACAATTTCAAATGGACTGCAGATAAAACAGAAAAAAAAGTCACAATGAATGCTGATATCGTCAACCTTGAATCACTTTACACAATTGCTCTAAGATTTAATGATTCAGGTGTTTATCCTATTCAAGCTGAGTATAATGGGAAAATTGTAGATACATGTTATGTAACTGTGTTACCAAAAAATTATACAAAAATGGCATATACAAAACTTGAAGTAACAGATGAAGATATATTAGAAGCATTAAGTACTAATCTTGACTATACAGCTATTAGCCATGCAAAATATATTTATACAGATGATGATGAAGATGGACTACTTCCTGAACTGGGAGAATATCAGGTAAGATTTGGAGTTTATAACCTTAATGATGATGTATCAGAGGAAGAATTTTTAGCGAATACTGAATGGTCACAAAGTAGAGAAACGAATGTGCTTGATGAATACAGAGTAAACTTTCATTATTTTAACAAATATCCTCTTTATTTTGTATGGACTATTGACTACATAGAAAGTCCTTTTTATGAAAAGATTAAAGTAGAATTTAGTGAACCTGAACTTTATGAAACAAAAAATAATACTTCATACAATCAAGAACCAGCACTTTATCCTAAACCTGTGATAAATCACATATTATCATCAGGAGAACAAGCAGTAGTAGAATTACCATCAAAAAAAAGTACAAACATAGTAAGATGCCATAACTTTAACGAACAAGTAGTATTTAGCAATGAAAAAAATGTTGTTTGTCAAGGAATGCAGGTAGAATGGGAATATGAAACAAATCAACAGGTAGAAATGATAATTGAAGTAAAAGCAAACACTTATGAAACAGGAACATTCAAAGGACTTCGAAGTATCACACTACCAGCTCCAAAAACAGGTGAAACAGTATCATCAGGAATAGAAGCAATAGGTGGAAAATGGGATTTATATGGACTCAGTCCTCATTACTTCCGAAGTGATACATTAAATTATCTTTGGGTTGATATTCACTTGAATAATCCTAATAATGTGGATGCAACAGTTAAACTTAGTAACATAAAATTAAAACTTTTCTTGATGGATTTCCAGGAGCAAGAATATAGTTTTGAAGTTGATGGTGAAAGAGCAGAAGACTATGGAATATTTTTTAAAAAAATGACTTGGGATTGGGGAACACAAAATGAAGTCAATTATTATCAAACAAGCGGAACTGATATTACAACAGCATATCGAAGCAATATCAATAAAAAAGACCTTGAATTAGAATTTGATGTTGGAAATTGTGACCTCCATGAAAGCGGAGTATTGCTTGAAAAGGTAACAAAATTATTCACAAACAAAAGAACATTATTTAACAAGCCAATACCCAAACGAATAATATTTGACCACTTACCAGAGTATGAATTTTGGTTTGTAAGAGAAGATGCACTAGAAGTTGAAGAAGAATATGGAGCATACACAGTCAAATGTAAACTAGTGATACCTGAAGGAACAGCAAGAAATAGAGCAGTAAGTATAACAGGAACAACAGGAGCAAACACCGGAGTAGCAAGAGTAAGTCCTACAATAGAGGGTATAGCAAATAATAACGGAATCATTACAATAACAGAATCGAATAGTAAACAATCAATGACACTTAAAACAGATGATATTAAAATTGGAGACTCATTTACGATTGATTGTATGAATCGTAAAGCATACCTTTCACCAAATGGAACAAACACACTAAAAGACATAACAAACTCCATATTATGGAATAGTAACTGGTTTATCATTGAAGATGAATACACATTTAAATCACCAGATAGTAATATTACCATGATACGATTCCAAGAAAGAAAATAAAAGAGGTGTTGGTAAATGGAAAATATAAATATAATCATACTTGACGCTTATGAAAACTTTATAACATGGATAGATGCAGATAAAATAGAAATTAAAGAAACAAACGCGATGAACACACAACGAAAAATTAGCATAACCTATCCCCTTGAACAAGAAATGACAGACTATGAAAGTAACTGGTTTGATGCAGGGAATAAAATATTTATTCCCTCTACACTAGGGACTGAAGCATGTCTATATGTTATTAATCAAGATGCTAATATTGACTTTTGGAATCAAAATGAAGTCACATTTGAAGCAGAAGAAGTACTGGTTGAATTAAATAATATTATATTTGAATACATAGGAAAAGATGCACTAAAAGTTAATAAAGAAAACTTAAAAGAATGGTTTGGAGACTTCTATGATATAGGATATGTTGATACACTTGATCCTAATAAAAATGTTATATCACCTGCAGGAACAATGAGTTTAATGAAATTATTAAGACTTATTGAAGAAGAAACTGGTTATATGTTTGGAACAAAATACTCACTTGTTGGTGATAATATAATTACACGGGAACTCCGCTTAAAAAAACCTGAAAATCTTGGAACTGCACACCCTGAAGCATTGGACTTGAATGCAGGAATTGAAAGTTTGGATTTGACTATGGATGAAACAGACACATACCAGGCAATGGCACCTGAACTCTCATTAAATGAAAACACGGCAGACAATATAAATAAGTCCACCTCTGCAACAACTACAACAGGAACGGGATCAACAACACGTGAAGAACTAGAAAAAGTCATGAGCAATTGGAAAGCACTCCAGGTAGATTATCGTGAATCTATACCTATGATAATTGACAAGACCGAAAATAATGGGGTGGAATATACTGCATATTGGTATGCACCCTTTCAAAAAAATGCAGGAGATATGTTTATTTATAATTTGAACTATACTGATGCGAAATATAAAACAGTAGTTCCTTATGTTGATGATACTGTTCTTGAACCTCAAACAAAAACAGGTTGGGTAACAACAAGTGAAACAAATGAATATGCAATTTATAATGCTCTTGCGAATGCATTATTAAAAAAGACAACTCCTAGTTTTGAATTGAATGTTGATGTTAAAGATATTCAACTTCTCACAGGAAATAGCATGCTTGGATATAACCTTCATGATAAATTATTAGTTAAAGTTCCAGGTATAGATTATTATATTAAGTGTACAGTAACAGAAACAGTTAAAAATCTTCACTTACCTGATGAAAATACTATCAAGCTTGAAAGTAATGTTGAAAGTGTATACCTTCAGGAAGAAACAGAAATAGAATGTAATGATCAAATAATACCCTCATCAATTAATCAAGTAGACATTACAGGAATACTTAAAGAACTAAGTGAATCACATATCCCCTTGTCTAATGAATTGGTAACAATTAATGTATCATTAAAAGAACCTTATGTATCAAAAAATACAAATTCAATTATTACTTCAATAACGCAGACAACAACAGAGTTTAAGCCTGAAGAAGAATATTATACATTTACAAATGATGAAATTGTAAACATGGCAAATATAATCTTTAACAATATAGTAAAAAATAATAAATATCCTCCTGCAGTGAATATGAGAGCAACAAATGGAAGAATATATAATGTTCCTTTCCAATGGTGTAGAGCATTATATTATGCAAGAAACCAAATATTTTTAGATGGTGATGAAAATAATAATTTAGGAAAAGGAAAATATCCTAATAGTCTAGAACTCCACCATTATAGCAACAAAACAGTACTAGAAAGATTTAATGACTTCACAAATTATAAAGGAGCAAGACAAGACCAAAAATACTTTGTAGACTATTTCTATTCATTAATAAACCATAGTAATAACCTAATAAAAAATAAATATTTCCCTAACTCATCAACAACAATAGATAAAGTAACAAGCGGGGACCATCAGTCAGGTGGAGACTGTTTAGATGTAGCTGTGTCAAATATTACTGAACTCTTTTTTGATTATAAAACAGAAAAAGAACTACAAAAAAAATTACGAACAACAATTAATTCAAAAGGGGAGGGTGCAGGAACACCAGTTAAAAATTTAGGAAAATATCTACCCGATTATGGATACACAGTTACCCCTATGAATATTACAAAAGAAAATGGTTTTGAAACAGTGAAAAAATATGTTGATCAACCAAATACTAAGGTAACGTTTTCAGTAAATGATACTAAATTAGCATATAATAATTTAAAATTTGAAGAAAATTCCCACCATGCTATTGCTTGTACTGGAGCTTTCATTGCGGAAAATGGAAAAAAATATGTGATGGTTGAAGATGGGTGGTATCCTGATTTTAAACCAGACTGGTGGCGTTTCTATTTGAATGCTAGTTATGTATATCAAGATGATATAAATGATGGGATGCGGAGAATAGTTTCATGGGATTCTATATATGGTGCATTTAATAGTTTATACACAAAAAATAATTATTATAATACAAAATTAAATAATTCATCTAAAGCCATTTCAATTATTTCATGTAAAAATGCTAAACAAAAGAGTTTTAAAAATCATACTGCTTCAGCAACAAAGACAACATAAAAAAATGGGAGGTATGGATTAATATGGTTAAATATGACACTAGCAAGCCCATTCACTTAGCAATGGACTATACAAGATGTCGAAATTGTGACCGTGATAGAAGCATGCTAAATCAAATAGAAAATAGTTTGAAGTCAAAAGGTTTCAATGTAGTAGGTCAAAGGTATAGTCCAAATGGATTAGCATTGCTTACGAAAGATGATTTCGCAAAAGTAAAAGGACATGTAGGTATTAGTCTTGTAAATGGGGCAGATCCTGCTTCACTTTATGAAGTAGCACAAATCAAGGATGGAAATTATTTACGTAGTCCAAGCGGTTCAGCACGGAGTGGAAGCTTCAAGTATGCAGAACAAAACCTAGCTCCACGTAATAATATTGTTTGTATGGCTTATTGGTACGGTTCTTGTGATCCTGTAAATCCGGGTGGAAAATGTGAAAAAAGAATAAGAGGTTCAGAGACTACAGGTCCGATTTATAATCCACGCGAGTTCATCGGAAAACATCATATTCCTGCATTCGCTAAAAGTGATTCTAAAGATCCTCTTGTTATTGCAGATAATATTGCAAAAATGTTCACAGTAACAAAGAAAAAAGATAGTAATGGTAAAAATTTATCTTTGATGGATGTTATTGTCCAGTTTGGCTGGTCTGAGGGTAAGGCAAACACTATTGAACATGAACTAGAGTTTTATGGAGTTGCAGGTGAATCAGATATAAACAATAATAACAATAATAATACAAATACTGTTACTATTTCTCCTGATGATACTGTTTCCCAAATTATAATAGAGGAAACATACACTAAAGCATACTTCCAGCAGATACAGCCACTAAAAACAGATCCTAATGGGAGTTTCAAACAATCATTACTACTTCCTTATAATGGAAAGTATACTGTTAATATTCATTATGGGGGTAGCAGATATCATGCTCCAACAACTGCTTCATATAATATTGATAATAAAGGAGCAGTTGATTTCACACCTACTCTTATAGAGCAATGTATCACTACAACAACAAAAGAAGGTAAAACCACAATTCAAAAGGAAGGTGATGCTAGTAAAGTTAAACATACATATACGGTACGAACAACAATAACTTATGAAAATGGAGCAGAAAAAAGTCGAAGTGTTGAAACAATACAAAATGATACCAGAGTAAAAGGAGCAACAACTACAACTAATACAAACACAAATACAAATACAAATACAAATTATTCAATAACAGGTAAAAAAGATCCATTTAGTGTTGATATACCTGTAATTACAAATTCAGATGGAACAGTAGAACCTGATGTTGCACATATGGGAAATAGTACTTATAGGTATAAAAAATATAGTCCTAGTGAAACAGTGACACTTCTTAAAGAACACTATACAGAGGTAATGCATCGTGATAGTGTTTCAATGCAACTTAATAATTATAAAGAAAGTAAATATACTGCATTTCGAACAAAAGAAGAACCTAATGTTTTTAGAGTTATCTCCCGTACTCGTTGGAATGCAGTAGAAGAATGTATACTTAGATATCTTGTTCATGGACAAGGAATAGCATGGCCTGATGAAATTACCATTAATTTTGGTGAACAAAAAACAATTATTAATGGAACAACAGTAAACTTCAAAAGTAAAGATGTTGTAAATATAAGTGTAAAAGATAAACAGAATACTGGATATACATGTGGTCCAACTAGTTGTAGTGCTTGTACTCAGGTTTTACATAATTATTATAGCGAACAATATTTACAACGACTTATTGGAGCTACTAGTGGTAGTGGTTCTGCTCCGTCTGCTCATGTGAGAGCATTAAATAAATTGAATTTTAAGGCAGAATTATATTCATCACGTGATACATTGATAAGTCACCTTAGAAGTGGACGTCCTGCTGTAATCCATGTGTGGAATCATTATATTTGTGCAGCTTCTATTTCTCCTGATGAAAGTAAGATTTTGATGATTAATAGTACGGAGAGTGGTAATTATAGTCCTACTACAGGTTGGGCTGATACTTCAACTGTTGAAAAACGGCGTGGTGGACGGAGTGCAGTTAGGGTGAGTTTAAATTGGACTATTACTGATACTGATAAGGCGAAATTTAATCATTTTTATAATAGTATGGGTGGTGCTTGGAATAAGCCTTATGTTCATGAAAAAATTTGTAATGCGAATTCAGGTGTGAATGTATTCCTTTAAACTACTATTTTTTAGGTGGTTTGATATATATGTAGTATTATATTTGTGGTGTTTTAGTTAGATTAAATTTTTTAGTATAATATAGTAAAATAAAAAAAAATTTAATTGATGTGATAAAATGTTAGATTGTAAAACAATAAACCTAAAAAAAGGATCAACAGGAACAAAAGTAAAAGAACTACAAATAATACTCCAAAAAAAAGGATACTATGATGGAGTAATAGATGCGATTTATGGTGATCTTACAGTACAAGCAGTAAAACTCTTACAAAGAGAACAAGGTAACTCTCCTGACGGCTGGTTCGGAACAAAAACATGCAGTAAAATAAATCAAAATACAACTCTAGAAACACCACAAGGAAATACAAATGCTAGTGGTCAAAAGTTTATGAAAGACGAAATTATTAAAGCTGGGAAAGTATTTAGGCAACATATAAAGAATAATAATAATTATCCAAATTATCTTGAAATGAAAAATAGTAATGGAAAAACATATCAAGTTAGTAGAGCATTATACATGGGAATATTCGAAGGAATGAATATGTTCTCAATCAAAAAAGGAAGACTTCCTAATTACGTTGTTGCAAATAGTACTGCTAATAATCCTCTTTGTATTGATTACCAGAATAATGGATATAATTGTGGTCCTACAAGTCTTTCAATGTGTATACAGATGTACGGAGAATATATCAGTGAGTCAACTCTTGCAAATGTATGTGGAACAACCCGTAATGGAACAAGTCCTGCAAGTTTGAATTCAGGAGCTAAAAAAATATGGATACAAATTATCAGAAATTCCACGTAATATGAATAGTGTAAGAAATAGTTTAGCTAAATGTCGACCTGTATTGATGCATATTCATACATCATATAGTGGAGGGCGAAGTTGTCTAGGATATCGAGGAGCTTACGGTCATTATATAATGTGTTACGGTACAAAAGGAAATAATTATCTTCTTGCAGATCCTACAAAAGGATTTAAAACTTGTAGCTCATCAAGTATAGATAATGCACGAAGTAGTGACTTTATGAAGTACTATAGTGTGGAAATAATATAAATAAAATATATATGTTATAATGAACAATATATTATTGTTTGAACGTTTATTAGACGTTCACTCATTTCATAATATTTCTAGAAATATTGTAAAAGAAAATGATTAATCTAAAGTAGATTTAAAATATTTATTTTTTATTTTGAATTTTCTAATAAAAAGGAGATTACCTCTTTTTTACTCTTACTTTATTCATTGTGGTAAGAGTATTTGTTTTTCACTGATGATGATAGGTTTTTTTTGTTTTACCTTTTGTCATTTGTAGTTCTTCTTTTTATTAATTTCAAAAAAAAGAGAATAAAGGACTTTACTCTATTTTTAATTAATTATTTTTTTTTTTGAATTTTTGATATTTTTTAGAATAACCTGTGTTCAAATATAACATATTTTCTATAACTTCTATGTTCATGTTTTTTTCTTATTTTTTATTTTTTTTTAGGTCATATTTTTAAATCTAAATAAATACTGTTTTTTAATAACTTATTTTATATAATATTCTATTTTTATTTTTAATTTATCTTAATAATAAAAATTTATTCTTACATTAATTATATATAATAGAATAATACATACTATTATATAAGAAGGTGAAATTATGACGGAAATACCAATAGCACCAGTCATGAGGATGATAAAAAACACAAGTAATGTAAGAGTAAGTAAAGATGCTGGAATAGAGTTAACAAAAATTTTAGAAAGTATTGGCACAGAAATATCAAAAGATGCTGTTATGCTTGCTAAGCATGCTGGTCGTAAGACTGTGAAATCATTGGATATCCTTCTTGCATATGAAAATTATTAAAACATATTAATAGTTTAGAGTGATTTTTTTTTAAATTTTTTTTGTACTAAGAAAAAAATGATATGTTAGAGCCACTCTCTTTTTTTATGAGTTTATATAATAATTTTTTGGTTAGATTTAAAAAAATTTTTTTTAGAGCATAATATTAAATCCAATTTTATATTGGATTTAATTTATTGTTCAGACTATTTATTACTTATTTGTTTTATTTTGTTTTTATTTTTTTATTTTTTTATTTTTTATTTTAATTATTTACTTTTTTATGTTTTATTTTTATTATAAATCGTTTTCTATTCTTTTTTATAAACTATAACTATATATAGTATAATATATATAAATATTATTGTCAAGTAATTATACTAAAAATGTAAAAGGTGTTATGATATGTCACTTTTATATTTTATAGTTTATTTGTATAATTGTTGTATAAATTCGATATACTTTACATTTGAAGTCATACTATTTCAAGTGTAAAAACAAATGAGAAAATGTTTAAAAAAATGTCAAAAACATAATGTCAAAAACTCTTAAAACACTCTCAAATATCATCACCAACTACTTTTTAGAAAAAATAATAACAAAAAGTAGAAAATCTTAGTATATCGAAAAATATTTCGTTATATCGAGGTATAGTGAAATTAAGTTCACGTAAACCTTGATATAACGAAATTTAAGTTATACTTTTTTATTTTTTAATCCCAATTCTCATAAAAAAAAGCTGTAAATTTTATTTTTTTTCGGTTTTAGTTTTCTAGTCTATTTCGATCGTATATCTATTTTTATAGACTTATGAGAGATTTTAACTTTTCATTTGAAACGAATGTTTTCAATTGTAGTTTCCATTTTCCATGAAAGTATCATTTTCTCACTAAAAATACCTTTGTTCTCTTTCACCTTTTGTAAAATAAGTATCATTTTGATAATATATATTATATTAAAAGTAGTATATAAACTTTTATAAAATATAGCTAAAAAACGATAAAAATAAACAATTAAAACAAGTAAAATCACAAAAAAACAATTAAAACCTAATAAAACAAGAAAAAACAAATAATAAAATAAGAAAAAAGATAAAAAAAAGAATAAAAAACAAAAAAACTATACAATACAAACCGAATAATACTTCATAAACTCACCACTCCGAGCATTATCAATACTAGTACTACTGCAAGTCTTGAAACCTTTAGTCGGATCTGCAAGTTTATAATAATTACCATTTGTACCATAACACATTATATAATGACCATAAGCTCCTCTATACCCAAGACAAGAACGTCCCCCACTGTAAGATGTGTGTATGTGCATTATTACTGGTCTACACTTAGCAAGACTTTCTTTTACTGCATTAATATTTCTAGGAATTTCAACAAGTTTATACCCATATTTTTTAGCCCCCATTTTTAATTCAGAAGGTCCTGTTCCATTTGATCCTGTATCACAAGCACGAGCAAGAATAGGCTCACTTATATATTCTCCGTACATCTGTATACACATTGAAAGACTTGTAGGACCGCAATTAACTCCGTTGTTTTGATAATCTATACAGAGAGGATTATTAGCAGTACTACTTGCTACTACAAAGTTAGGTAGTCTTCCATTTTTGATTGCGAACATATTCATTCCTTCAAATAAGCCCATATACAGTGCTTTACTGACCTGATATGTTTTTCCACTACTATTTTTCATTTCAATATAGTTAGGATAGTTATTATTGTTTTTGATATGTTGTCTGAATACTTTTCCGGCTCTAATGATTTCATCTTTTAGAAATTTTTGGTTACTTGCATTTATATTTCCTGTTGGTGTTGTTCCTGTTTTTTGATCTAATTTACTACATGTTTTAGGTCCAAAGTTTCCATCTGGGTCGTTTCCTTGTTTTCTTTGGAGGAGTTTTACTGCTTGTACTGTTATGTCTCCATAGTCTCCGTCGATTTTTCCGTCATAGTATCCTTTGTTTTGGAGTATTGTTTGTAATTCTTTTACTTCTGCTCCTTTTGAGCCTTTTTTTAGGTTTATTGTTTTACAATTTAGCATTTTATTTTTTTTCTCCTAATTTTTTTTGGTTTTTGTAAAAAAGATTTTTGTATCTTGATTTTACAAATATATTTATTGTATATCCAATTTTCTATTACCCGATATTTTTTTATTAAGATTATGAAAAAAATAAAATATAAGAGAGAGGGAGGCTGGGAAGTCTTTTTTTTCTCTTTTTTTTTAACTAAAATTTGTATACCCCTTAAGGGTATTCTATTTTTTAATTATAATATACTTGATATATATTAACTATACTCATTTTTACAATTTAAACAAACTACAATTTTTCAACTAATAATTTGGAGGATATAAAAATGTTTTCAACCATTGAGCACCTCCATCTGTATATTGATATCCTGTAGTTGCAATTTTTTCATGAGTATGTGGTGAATTCCAAGCTCCTCCCATGCTACTATAAAAATGATTAAATTTCTGTTTTTCTTGTTCAGTAATAGTCCAATTTAATTCTATCATCACACCATTTCTACTAATCTGCCTAGTACTATCATCTTTTAATATTGATTCACTATGCCAACCAGTAAGATGACCATAACTAGAATTTACAGTACTATTTACATAAAAATAATTTCCCTCATTATCATAATCACAAACTGCTATATAATGACTCGGTCCATGCAATATAAAAGGTTTTCCTGATTTTATATGATCTCTCATTTTTGAAATATTTGCATTATGATATTTACATTTAAATTCAAGTTTTTCAAGTGCTACCTTATGCTGATCAGGACCCGTACTTCCTCCTCCTATCATTCTTCTAAATTTTTGTTCACTATAATAATTGTGCAAGACTTGTGTACAAGCACTACAACTTTTAGGACCACATGAACTACCGTCATTTTGAGGATCACGAACACTTATATTACATACATTCGCTGCTTTAAATGGTACTGTATTTCCATTTATTGTTGTTTTTAAATCCTTAAAATTTACTGTTATTTCATCAGGATATGGACCTCCCTGACTCCATACTAGATATCTTAGTAGTGTTTCTTCTACTGCATTCCATGCTTCTCTGTGTATTACGTGAAATGTGTTAGGTTCTTCTTTTGACCTGAAAGCAGTATACTTACTATCTTTATAATTATGAAGTTGTAGGCACTTACTATCACGCTTCATTACTTCCGTATAATGTTCTTTTAGTAATGTATATGTAGCTGTATTACTATACCATTTATAATTATATGTTGCATTTCCCATTACTGCTACATTTGGTGTTCCTCTTTCTGTAAGGCTTATATCTTCACTGAATGGATCATGACGTCCGGTAAGACTAGGACTAACAGGAGTAGTAGGAGTAGTAGGAGTAGTGGGAGTAGTTGGTGTAGTAGGATTTGTTGGAAGTGGTGTAGTAGTAGTTGTAGTAGTACCCTGAGGAGTAGTAGTAACAGTTTGTGCAGTATCTATACCCGTATTTGAAATTATTGAAACTGTCTGTGTATCATTTTGTATTATCTCCGTACTTCTACTTTTTTCAATACCATTTTCAAAATTAATTATAGTACGAACTGTATATGTATGTTTATTCCCTTCTGAATCAATATTTTTTACAATTTCAGTTTTTCCATCTGAATATGTTGTAGTAGTACTTTTTTCAACAAGTACAGGAGTAAAATTAGCTACTCCCTTGTTATCTATCAAGAAGCTTTTTGTTGAGGGAGCATAATTTTTAGAACCTCCATAATGAACATTTACATTATATTTCCCATTAAATGGTAGCTTGATTTTGTGTTTAAATACACCGTTAGAGTCTGTTTTTAGTGCTTGTATTTCTTGAAAATATGCTTTTGTATAAGTTTCATCTATTATCTGTTGTGTTATTGTTTTTTCATTTGTATCTGTTATCGTTACTGTATCACTTATTACTTCCCCTGATGGATCTGTAGTAGTATCAGTAGTAATAGTTGTATCAGTAGTAGTTATAGTAGTATCAGTAATAGTAGTAGATGGGAGTGTATTATCTCCCCCCTCTTCATAAATACCATAAAAATTTAGTTCATGTTCTATTGTGTTAGCTTTTCCCTCTGACCAACCATATTCTACAATTACATCATATAAAGGCATATAATTTCCATTTACATCTTTTTTCTTTGTAATTGTAAACATTTTTTCAATATAATCTACGATTGTTTGAATGTCTTTTGTATGTTTACACAAACAGGGTACATTATATTCTCCTATATATTTCCGCGGATTTTTTAAGTATCCATCAACACTTGTTCTATCCCTAATATGATCTTCACAACCTCCACCAGGATTTACTGGATCACAAGCAGTATACCACCATGCAATTATTGTAACATTATTTTTTGGATATAATGTAGATTGTGAATATTTATATCCGGAAGTATAATTATAAATTAAATTTTTATTTTTATCATAAACTAATTTGCCATTTTCATCTTTTTTTGGATGTATTTGGGCTGCTTCACGAATATTTGCAGGATCAGCACCATTTACTAAAAGAATTGCTACACGATCATTACAATTACAAAAATCATAATTATAAATATCTGCTGAAGAACCAGGACCGTATCTTGTTTTTACAACTTTAAAACCTTTTTTTTCAAATGTTTCTTTAATTTTTTGAAGTTTATTTTTATCTTTTTGACAACCTCTACAATCAGTATAATCCATTGATATTTGTATTGGTCTGCTTGTATCATATTTAACCATTTAAATCCTCCTCCTTTTTTTTTATAAAAATGCGTTCAAACCCTGATGAGCATCCGCAATCTTTTCTTGAACCTCTGGACGTGTCCATGCTCCTCCCATACTACTATAAAAATGATTAAATTTCTGTTTATCTTTATCAGAAACAGTATAATTTAAGCTCACAAGGACTGATTGACGCCCTGATTCATAAGCGAATTCACGTTTAGGACCACTTATAGCTGTCCACCCGTTTTTCGGGGAATAATTTGCGTTCCCACTACTGTTGATCATGTATATCTTATTTTTATCATTTGAAATTGCAATTGCTGCTTTATAATGCCCAGGCTTGTGGTATACTACTGGTCTTCTTGTTGATAGATGATCCACTACTTTATTCCAATTATAGGTTATTTCAACGCTAAACCCAAGTTCTTTTAATCCTCTTGTAATATCTCCATGCTCTGATCCTGAACTCCCTGATGCCCGAATTACACTTTGCATTTTTGATTCACTATAATAATTATGAAGGACTTGGCTACAAACACTACTAGCCGTAGGACCACAGGTATACCCCGTATTTTGTTGATCTCTTACTACAAAATTTACAATATTTCCGGTTGTCTGGTTTTTAAATTTAATTTCTTTTCCATTTATTGTTGTAATTTTCTGGTTAAAATCAACTATTATTTCATCAGGGTATGGAATACCATTCCCTAGTACTAGGTAGCGTAGTAGTGTTTCTTCTACGGAATTCCATGCTTCACGGTGTATAACATGAAATGTATTTGGTTCTTCTTTTGTTCGAAATGCAGTGAACTTACTATCCTTATAGTTGTTCAGTTGTAGGCATACGCTGTCTCTGTGCATTACTTCGGTGTAATGTTCCTTAAGTAGAGTATATGTAGCTGTATTACTGTACCATTTGTAATTATAAGTTGCATTTCCCATTATTGCCACATTGGGTGTTCCTCTTTCGGTTAAGCTTATATCTTCACTGAATGGATCATGACGTCCTGTAAGTGTAGGACTAACTGGAGTAGTAGGTGATGTGGAAATATCATTATTTGAAATTATTGATTTTGTTTGGGTATCATTTTGTATTATCTCCGTACTTCTACTTTTTTCAACCCCTTCAGAATAGTTAATTATAGTTCGTTTGGTATAGGTGTGATGGTTGTTTTTTGCGTCTCCTTCCTTGTTTATATCATTACTATTGTCTGAATATGTCGTAGTGGTAATTCTTTCAAGAAGTACGGGAGTAAAATTAGCAATTCCTTTATTATCAATCTTGAAATTCACTGTAGAAGGACTATATAAACGACTACCTCCATAATGAACATTTATATTATATTTTCCATTATAAGGAAGTTTGATTTTATGTTTAAATACTCCATTTTTGTCGGTTTTGAGTGCTTGTATTTCTTGAAAATATGCTTTTGTATAAGTTTCATCTATTACTTGTTGAGTTATTGTCTTTTCATTTGAATCAGTAATAGTAACTGTATCATCCACAACTTCTCCTGAGGGATCTGTAGTAGTATCAGTTGTAATAGTTGTATCAGTAGTAGTGGTAGTAGTATCAGTAGTGGTAGTAGTATCAGTAGGAGTAGGAGGAGAAGTATTATCATTTTCTATGGGAAAAACTTCGGTAAGATGTTTCGTAGAACCCTCGATTTTTTCATATCCACAAACACCGCACCAATCCATGTCACAGAGTGAACGTTTTCCTTCAGGACGACAAGTTAATTCACCTTCAAATGTGTTCTTCGGATTCAATGTCAGTGTTCCTTTTCTTCCACACCCAGGACATTTATTCAACCAGTAATGTACTTTATTATATTTATAAAAGGGTTCTCCGTTGATTTGTTTGTGTAAAGAAGCTCTAGAACAGCTTGGAAGCATGTATGTTTCAATAATTTCATTTTTATCATATACATTTCCATTTTCATCTTTGAATTTTGTTGCATTGGTTGTTATGATTCCTTTCCGGCGTTTTACCATTTCGGAGTATCTTATTGTCATCTGTAATCTCCCTCTTTTTTTCTACTTATTTTATTTTTTCAAGTTCTTCTTTAGAAAGGTAACTGATAATAGTCAAACCCCGATCTTTCTCGTTAAATTGGTCATTCCAGTTTTTATATGTATTGAAATTATCATACCAAAGAGGTAATTCGCCATCATGTCGTGGAGTAGCTGTATTTATTCCCCATATTCTCCATATTTTATCTTCATCAGCTGAATACTCTACAAGTATTGCATTATCATTATATTCATCAACAATTTTCGTAAGATATTTTCGTATCGAATTATCATAAATATTTTCACCACCACTAGTCAATATTCCTATACTTGTCCAATTATGTAAGTATTTTTTTAGATTTTCTTTTGTAAATTTCACTTTAAATTTTTTTAGTGTTCCATCTTGATTATTCATAATTGTATCCCAAATATACTCTCCACCATTTATTTGAATATCATAAGGCATTTTAATAATACCTAACTTCTTGAGTCCCTCCGCTACATACACCTTAAATCCCTGAGGATCATCTTTTTTTGAATTTTCATTATAACAATGAAAATTGCAATTGATCCAATTGTCATAGTACCATTTTGTATAACTATCTTTATTTACAGTTATTATCCCTTTTTCATAACTTCTATTATTTGAGTGATATGAGTCACAAAGTGCTTCAGCCATTGCATAGATCCATCTTCCACTAACTTTATATTCTTGTCCTTTTGTATCTTTCACCTTCACACTGCACTCATCTAACGGTCCATATGTCTGTCTTATTATTTCTTTGAATTTTTCTTTTATCGTATCTGTATCAAATTTATATTCATGGTTTAATGGGTCAAATGTTCCTGCACTTACTACCGGTGTTACTGTATGATTTGTAACTGTTTTCTGTTTTGCACTCTGACAAGAAATTACAACAATTGCTTTAATACTCTTACTCGAATCTTGATATACAACATTTCCATTTTCATATATTGAAGATAATGATTTAAATAAATCTTCC
This sequence comes from Methanosphaera cuniculi, assembly GCF_003149675.1. NCBI lineage: Archaea > Methanobacteriati > Methanobacteriota > Methanobacteria > Methanobacteriales > Methanobacteriaceae > Methanosphaera > Methanosphaera cuniculi. Next base: position 47,185 of record NZ_LWMS01000031.1, read on the forward strand.
CAAAGTATAATTCTTTTCATTCCATCATTCTTATCATCACTACCAATATTACCTATACCATATGCTGTCGGATCAAAATCAAGCTGAGCTCCATCTTCTACTGTTACATATTTCTTCCCATTTTCACCAATAAACGCATTAATACAAGCTAAAGAATGTCCTTTAGATTTCATATCACTAGAATTATAAGGAAGTTTTGATGAATCAACTCCAAACTCTATTTTTACTGCAGGATTTTTTAAATAATTCTGTATTGTTGTAAATCCATCATCCTTTTTAATATTTTTCCATTCTACTACATATCCATATTCTGAAAGCTTTTTCAAATTAATATTTGACGTACTTACTGGTATACCATTTTCAATTTTTGTATTTAAAATTTTTTTGTAATTCTTTTTCAGTATGATAATCAAAAAATACCTCAGTAATATTACTTACAGCTACAGGCAAACAATCCCCTCCATACTGCAGGTCAGAACTTCCCACCATGTCAAAATTAATACTATCTATACTACTATTTGGGAAATAGTTATTTTTAATCGCATCCCTATTCTTCTGAATTGCTGTATAGAAGAAATCAGCATAATATTTTCCTTCATATCTTGAACCTTTATATTTATCATAATCATTAAAAATAGCTAATATATCCGGATTTGTATAATGATGTACTTCAATACTTTCCGGAAATTTTCCTTTTCCTGTATTCTTATCAAGATCATCATTCAGAAAAACCTGATGATAAGCATAATAAATACTTCTACACCACATGAAAGGCACACTATATATTTTCCCGTTTGTTGCTTTCATATTTACAGCCTTCGGATACTCATTCTTTGAAATAAGATAGTTAAATATAATATTAGCCATATTTTTAATTTCATCACTAGTAAAAGTATAATATTCTTCTTCAGGCTTGAATGGTGTTGTTGCTTGTGTTGTTGAAGTAATTTCACTATTTACAGCAGGATTTGTATATGCTTCATCAAGTTTTATATTTACTGTTACAACCTCTCCTCCTATCGGCTTATGTTCTTCTACTAACTCCTGAAGTATTCCTGTTATTTCTACTGTATCTACTCCCGACGGGATTATTTGATCATTTCCTTTTATTTCAGTTTCTTCTTGAAGATACAAACTATCAACATTACTTTCAAGTTTAATAGAGTTCTCTCCCGGTAGATGGAGGTTTTTTACTGTCTCTGTTACTGTACAACCTACATAATATTCAATTCCTGGCACTTTAACGTATATTTTATCATGGAGGTTATATCCAAATTTTGAATTTCCTGTTATAAGTTGTATGTCCTTAACATCAATATTTAATTCAAAAGATGGAGTTATTTTTTTTAGTAACGCATTAGCAAGAACATTGTAAATTGCATATTCATTTGTTTCATTTGTTGAAACCCACCCCGTTTTACTCTGAGGGGGCAGGATATCTTCTGAAACATATGGAATTATCGTTTTATATTTCGCTTCAGTATAATTTGTATTATAAATACTTAACTTTCCTTTATCCTTTGCGAAAGGTGCATACCAATATGCAGTATATTTTATGGCATCACCATCTCCTTTTTCAACAATCATCGGAATATTTTCACGATATTCAACTTCTAATTCTTTCCATGCATTTATTACTTTTTCTAGGTCTTTTCTTGTTGTTGCTCCATTTCCTGTTGCTTGTGTTGTTGTACTTGTCTCTGAAGCTGTATTTTCATTCAGGGATATTTCCGGAGCCATCGCAGAGTATGTCTCGGACTCATCAATAGTAAGATCCAAACTTTCAAGGTTATAATTCAAATCTAAGTATTCTTCATGTGTTGTCCCTATATTTTCAGGTGCTTTAAGTCTGAGTTCTCGTGAAATTTGATTATCATCTTCAAGCTTATACCGTGTTCCAAATACATACCCTGTCTCCTCTTCAATTAGTCGGAGTAGTTTCATAAGACTCATTGTTCCTGCAGGTGCTATAACATTTTTAGGTGCGGGTATAGAATCAACATGACCTATCGAATAAAAGTTTCCAAACCATTTTTGCAGATTTTCCTTATTTACAGTGAGTGATTTTTCACCTACATATTGATATACAATATTATTAAGTTGTACTAATACTTCTTCTGCTTCAAAAGTTATTTCATTCTTTTCCCAAAAGTCTATATTTGCATCTTGATTTATCACATATAATCCTGCTTCTGCACCTATTGTTGATGGAATAAATATTTTATTCCCGGCGTCAAACCAGCTTTTATCATAGCTTGTTATCGGGTTTTCAAGTGGATATGTTACACTTACTTTTTTATGCGTATTTTCTTGACTTGTTTCTTTGATTTCTAATTTTTCTGAATCAAGCCATGTTAAAAAATTTTCAGATTCATCTAGAATGATTATATTAAGATTTTCAATTATATCTGACATTATCCTACCTCCCTACTGTCTTTCCTTGAACCTTATACTCGTAATATTACTATCAGGAGATTTAAATTGATATTCATCTTCAAGAATAAACCACTGACTGTTCCATTGCACAGATGCAGTAATATCTTTTGTAATATTTGAATTTGGAGGTGTTAAGTATACTTTTCTTGTACTACACTCTATTCTATAGAAATATCCTTCCTTAATTTCATCTTTATTTTTAATTATCATACTTTGATCAGAGTTCACTTCATTTATTGTGATAATTCCATTTTTATTCACAATTCCTTCAATTGATGGTGTTACTCTTGCAATTCCCGTATTAGCTCCTGTTGTTCCTGTTATACTTATTGCTCTATTTCTTGCTGTTCCTTCTGGAATTACAAGTTTACAGGTTACATTATACATTCCATACTCTTCTTCAACTTCCATTGCATCTTCACGTACAAACCAAAATTCATATTCGGGTAGATGATCAAAAATTATACGTTTTGGAATTGGCTTATTAAAGAGTGTTCTTTTATTTGTGAAAAGTTTCACAACTTTTTCAAGAAGTATTCCGGACTCTTCAAGATCACAATTTCCAATGTTAAAATCTAAAGTCAGTTCTTTCTTAGTAATATTACTCCGGTATGCTGTTGTCATGTCTGTTCCTGAAGTTTGATAATAATTAACGTCGTTTTGTGTTCCCCAATCCCATGTCATTTTCTTAAAGAATATTCCATAGTCCTCTGCTCTTTCTCCATCAATTTCAAAGCCATACTCATAATCAAAGTAATCCATCAAGAATAATCTGAGTTTTATATTGCTTATCTTCACATGAGCATCAGTGGTGGTAGGATTATTTAACTTCACATCAAGCCATAAGTAATTTAGTGTATCACTCCGGAAATGATGAGGGCTAAGCCCGTAAAGATCCCATTGCCCACCAATTGCTTCTGTTCTGGTTCTCGTATTTTGTCCTACACCCGGAGCTGGAAGTGTTATACTCCTTGATCCTTTCACCGTACCCGCGTTAAATGTATTTACCCGGACTTCAAGAACTATCTCGACTTGCTGATTCACTTCATAATCCCATTCCACTTGCAGTCCTTGACATACTATATTTTTGGAACTTCTAAAAACTGCTTCTTCATTAAAATTATGACATCTTACAACAGTTGTACTTTTCTTAGCCGGAAGATTTACCTCAGCATAATAATTTTTTCCTTTTATATGATTTATAAGCGGTTTTGCATAGAGTGCTGGAGCTTGATTATATGACTTATTGCTTTTTGTTTCATAAAGTTCAGGCTCAGTAAATTCTACAGTTATATTTTCATAAAAAGGACTTTCAATATAATCAATAGTCCAGACAAAATAAACAGGATATTTTGCGTTATAATGAAATTTAACACGAAATTCATCTAATTTTTGTGTTTCTCTACTGCTACACCACGTAGTATTTTCAAGAAATATATCATTTGATACATTTTCATCACCATTATATACACCAAACCGGACTTGATAATCATCAAGTTTTGGTAGTTCTGCTTCTTTTCCTGACTGTTTATATACATATTTTGCATATGAAATTGCGGTATAATCCAGATCTGTACTAAGAGATTCTATTACATCTTCATCAGTTATTTTTTGTCTCGTGAATGCTATGTGATCATATTCGACTGGAAGAACAGTTACAAGGCATGTATCAACAAGAGCACCACCGTATGTTATTGTTATTGGATATACTCCACTATCATTAAAAGTCATATCCATTATAAGAATCCCTAATTGATTTTTCACGTGCATATTTAGTGTTACTATTCTTTCCGTCTTTGTGTCCTTTAATTTAAATTCATTTTCATCTATCAATTCTGCTTTATTTTCAAATTCAGCACTTATCGGGAAATGAATTTCAAGAGGAAGTTCACTTATTATACTATCACTTGTCCTCGCTTCTATTGTATATACAGCTCTTTCTCCTTGTTTTACACGTTTTATATTTGGGGTTTCAAGAAGTCTGCAAGTAGTTTTAAAGTTTATTTTTTTCTTAGATACACTTATATTTAATGAAAATTTTTTAGAAGTAGCCATAGAATCTAGCATTGAAAAATTCCATGTTCCCACCTTCGTTGCCCGGAATAAAAGTGTTACTGTTGCTTTTTTATTTGTTAATGTTGAAGTCCATTGCCATTGATGTTTTTTCGGATCTGTTGAAACATCTTTCACCGTTCCAGTTCCCCTTACAATTTTCATAAATTCGATTCCTTCACCAAAATTCAAATCAAATACTGGAGTATAAGGATTCGAATCATTTTGAGTTACATTCAGCGTTACTTCAAATGTTTCTCCCTCACATATTTCTTTGTTCGGAAGTTGTGCTGAAAATGTAGCATCTACTCCATTTGTTTCAATTTCAAGATATACATCTGAAATTGCTAATCTACCCTCATTTGAACTTGTATTTGCCGGGTATCTTATTATAAATCCGAAGTCATGAACATTTACATCATGTACAGTCATTTTTGTATAAACTAATTTTGTTTCTACATATTCTGATGAAGGTGCAACACCTGTAAGTACTTCTGCCTTTACTTTATTATTTTCAATTTCTTCATTATAACTCCGAACCGTAGGAGCACCGAATATTGGGAAATTCTGTGGGCTTTTATCTTCTGAAGTACATATCTTTTTCTGCTTAAAACAAAGAGTAATTTTTTCAAGTTTTTCTCCATTTTCAATTCCAAGCTTTCCAAAATTCACATAGATAGGAGCAGGTGTATTATATGTTCCACTTTTCGTAGCTATTCGTGGATAGTTTCCAGTTCCACATATTATTTCTCCTCCTTCTTTTGTTAGTGAATCAAAACCTCCCCATTTTTTCCAATGATATTTCGGATCGTTAAACTGCTGTCTTGCTGAATATGTATGTGTTACTTCAATTGGATATCTTCTTTTTATTACCATTCTATGTTCCTCCTACTTGAATTGGTATATAATTCATTTCTACGTTAATTTCTTGTATATCAAGTATTCCTATATTTGTTGAAGTATTTTTTGAAAAAGAAATATAAACATAAAAATTAGGATCATTCAGGATAGTACTTGCAAGGTTAATATTTTCAAAAGTAGCAAAACACGTCGTAAAAGTATTTAGTGGTATGTATTCATTTCCATTATTGAATGTTGCTTTTTTTCCTCCTGATGTTGAGTTTATAGCAATAGTAGGTCGGGGAATTTTTATCTGGGCTGATGCACTACTACAACTCCTATTTCTTGTTTTTATTGAGACTTTAATACTTGAAATCATAACTTCATCCGGAATATCAAAATTAAAGTTGTTTATCTTTAGAGGAGCGGGCGTATGTCTTGTTCCATTTCGTCCCGCAATAGCATATGCGTCTTTACAGCTTGACCCACATTGTATATATTTTCCTCCTTCATGAATATTCGTTAGATTTGTCCATGATCTGTAAGGTATTTTTGAACTTGCATTTATTATATTAAATGTTACTGTTTTGTATGATATTTGGGGGCTGTAGTTTATCGTTTTTTTGATTTGAAGTAATACTTTCATATCTTCCTGTTGAATCCATAAAACTAAGAATTACATTTAATGTTTTCGTATTTGAAGTAGGATTTAGGGGTGAACTTTCAAATATTCCCCCCGCTTTCGTTCGGATTGTTTGGTCAAAAAGTTTTGTATTATTGGAAGGATCAATTATTGTTAAATGGATTTCTGTATATCCTATCCCCCTTTCTTGTTCATCTACAAATTTTCCACGGACTTTCCATCCATTGTATATTGTAGGGTTATCTAGCATGAATTTAGTTGAATGTTTTATCGCATTAATTGTATAATTTTCACTACTACTTGTTTTATACTGATCATCCCCATCAAATTGAACTTTATATTTATTGTCTCCTACAACACTTACAGGAAGAATTAATGATGCAACACCATCTGCTGACGTTGTTACACTTCCAAGAAGTTTATATGATGGTGTTTCAGTGAAAAAGTTTATTTTTTTACCGGATAATGGTTTATTATCATTTGTCGTAATTTTGGCTTTTAAAGTCACTTTATCATCTACATTACACCGCCCATAATTTGTTTTTGTATTTCTATCGCTTGTTAGGGTTAATTTTGTTTCAATTATTCCACATTTAATTTTGATATTATTTGAAGTGTTAGCATTATATGTTTCACCGGTAGGACTTGTATACTGATTCACTGTGAAATATATTTCGTAATCCCCTTTTTCTGAAAATAAGTATTCAAATTCAATATTATCATTATCAGTAGGATTTATTGATTCTATATACTGATTTCCACTCGGAGTAGTAACATAAAATTTAAGTCCAGTGTCACCTTCAACTTAATTTCCATATTCATCAACGACCGAACCTTTAAATTTTATTTTTCCACCTTCTTTTACCGTATATTCAGTAGGTGCTATATTTATTTGTAATTGAGGGTTCAGACATGTTACTATAATTACATTGCTTTTTGCAGATGTATATATGCTATCTTCCGGACTATTCCATAATGCCCTTAATACATATCTTGTCATTCTTTTATTCTCCTATGTTGTGAATGTTACTTCAGTTTCATTTAATGTTCCACTTTTTATTCCTTTTGTTGCATTTCCATTATATCCTATTTTGATAGTATGCTTTCCAGTAGAAAATGTAGTCAAATTCTTAACCTTGAAAGTAAGCGGTTTTTGGTCAACAACTGCAAGACTTGTTTTTTGGGATGAACTAACCGGATTTGTGAGTTCTTGACTTGTTCCATCGATGAAAATTGTTGCAGTTCCTCCGGTTACATATCCTCCGTATGTATCAAGAATGCTGAATTTTATTCCTTCAGTTGTTGATTTACTGATTGTTGTTGATTTACTGATTGTTGTTGATTCGAGTTTTATTACTACATTTCTTTCAACTTTATTGTTAGCTCCTGCACCTGTATTTGATTTGTAGTTTCTTACTTGTGAAGGAGTGGTATATAGTCCACTAGTAAGTCCCGCTCTGAAATACAGGTAACCGTTTTCTGCAAGCATATAAGTTGCCATGGTGTTATAAATCACTTCTTTTACCGGTAGTCTTGTGATAGGACTTGTTTTTTCATTATACGTCTGTAGAATACCTACAAAATTATTTTTAGCAGTAGTTTTTCCGGCAAGTGAAATAATTTTCTTAAAGATATTTTGCATAGCATAGAATTTATCAGAATTATAATTGCTAACATAATCATAAACATACAACATCGGAAGCACATAATCACAAGCAAGAGAAAACTCTTTATAGCTTTGATTATAATAGTTACATTTCCAATTCTCATTTGAATAAACTTCGGGAGAAACTGTTGCAGTGATGATATATGTTCGTTGATTCGTTTTTTCAAGCTGTTTAATATGATTAACAAGCTGTTTCATCACCCCAGTAATTGTATTGATGTGGCTTGTATCTATCACTTGCCCACTTTTATATCTCATATAATCAAGACATATTCCAGCAGAGTCCGGATAATCTGAAAGAACTTTTGTTATTGCTGATTTAACCAGGTCAAGCCTTTCAGTACTGTATCCTGTTGTATCATTTATATCTCCTGAATTTGGAAATACTGATATTACTGGGTGAATTCTGAATTGCTTTGTATCCTTTTTAGCATAGACATTTTGATAATTTGTATTAGATTCAGTAGGGAGACATGAATAAAATACAAATAAATCAGTATGGTTTGAATCTTGAACCATTTCCTTAAATTGACTATCATTAAATCCACTACTACTATTTACAAAGTATCCTGCAAGTTCTCCACTTATATTATATATTCTTGTTTCAAGCGTTGTGTTTATTCTTGATTTTTGATCATCATTTATTCCGGTACTTGTTGATTCATATTTCCATACTATTTTGGTTATATTATTTGAATTTCCTATTATGACTTTTCGTTTTTTCTTTTGGAACTGTGTATGTACCTACTCCATTTGTTACATCTATTGTTCCTTGTGTTGTTGAATTATTATATGTAAGTTCAAAGTCCAATGTTCCAGTATGTGGTTGATTTAATGAATCTTTCACAGTTAAAGTTATTGTTAGATTTTCATTTTCTTTTGCTCTTATATCAGTACTTGTAGGTGTTATAACTGCTTTTACGTGATAATAATATCTTGCGGGTACTGTTTCAGATGTTACATATTTCGGATCATCGATTAATTTAGCGGTATAGTAATATGTTCCACCAGCCTTATTTTTATTTAAGAAGTATTTTTGATGATTGAGTATTGCCTTTAATCCGTTTGTCTGATTTGTTCCACCTACCGCATTAAGTGTTGCAATCGGTGATGATTCAAGGTGTTCTCCGTTTGCATTTGTTTCATAAAATTCTATTTTTCCCGTTGCATCACTTGGATAATAGCATTTAAATTCAGCATTTGCATCATAAACACTTTCTTTTTGAACAGCATAGAATACAAAATCATCTTGACGGGTTACATTTAGAGTATAAGGTTTTTCAGTAATTACTCCTGTTTCTTGGTCACTACAGATTAATTTAAGATCATTTTTTCCGTTTTCTATTCTTGAATCATCGATATTAATTGAAATTCCTTCGATCATATTTCCTTCAGAATCTTTTCCAAAATATCCTTCTGATACATTTAGATCTGCAAATTTTTCACCATTAATCCAGCATGATACACTACCAGTATAATCCTCATTGTATAAATCAGTTATTCTTCCCGTAAGAAGTAGATTTATTTTTCTTTTTGCTTCAATAATTCCATTTACTGCATTAGCACAACTAATGCTGAAGCTACCGTAAATTTTCAATTCCTGGAAGTCTGTTGTAGTTCCTCCAGAGTACTTTGAATCAGACGCATAAACAAGTTTATAATTGTATCTTCCGATATCTTCATCAATTATTGTATTAATTTCAAGGATTCCCTTATCATTATCTGTAGGTGTTATTGATGCTATTATTTTATTTGTCTGAACCGTTTTAAGTTCAATTTTTCCTCTATAATCTGAAGGTGCTTTAATGTTAATTGTAGTAATTTCACCTTTTTTACATGTAATATCATAGAAATTTAATTCAGGTATTTCTTTTTTAGTTACTTTTAGAGTTCTCCGTGTATCTATCCTGTAATATTCTGCAGTACTTGGAAGTTGTATATTCAGCACATATGTTCCTTCAGAAAGTGCGGGAATTTCTAGTGTTGCTTTTCCTTCATTATTTGTTGTGATTGTTTTTTCTGTTTTCTGTGTTGTTCCTGTTTTTTGGTATGAATATGTTACTGTTTCACTTAGTGGCGTTTGATCAAGTTCATCTTGAATTATTAAGGGTATTTGGAATTTTGTATTTTCATTATATGTTGGTTCAATTGTTGTTATTACTTTTCTTGTTCTTTTTTGTACAAGAATCGTATCACTTATTTCTGTTGCATCGTATTTCTGTACATTTATACTTAGTTTGTATATTGCTTTTATTCTGAAATTTCCTCTGTTTATCGGAGTATATTCTTTTATTGCTACTCCTTCATTGTTTGTTTTTGCAACTCCTATTCTTCTTGCTTCAATTCCTGTCATGTCATAATCATTATCAAGAGTCACAGGGATTTCCCAAAATTCAATATCATATCCTACTATTGGTTTATTTGAACTGTCTTTCATCTCTACCTTAATATTATTCGGAATATTTCGGATAAAATTATTTTCAGTAAAACTCATATTCAATGATATTTTTTCAGGATTATAGTGAATTGTAACAATATTACTTATTGCTTCACCATAAACAGCATTTCCCTTATATTCTGCCTTTATGTATAGGTTTTCAGCTTTTTTATTATAAATAAAATTCTTTTCAGCTCCTCCCATACCTCCAAGTATTGATATGCTTTCATCTTCATCATCAGAAAAAGGATACCAAGTATTTTGGTCAAGACTATACCACCAATAAACTTTTTCATCTTTAAAACTAGCATCTTTATCCGTGACAGTGACAGATAAATCTAGTGTCTGTCCTGGAATAATTGATGTAACTGTTGGAACAACTTCAACAGTAGGTACAGGAACTGCGGTGAAACTTCTTTTGTACAAATCTACACCAAAAGGAATTCTTGAAGCAGTAGTATCAAGTGAAGAATCACGATTATTTGCAATAAACATCATATGAGGGTCATTATCTTCTATCTTGAAATCTATACTGAAATATCCTTCATCATCTGTTCTAGCTTCTCCAATTGGTGGAATCTGGTAATCAAGATAAAGAGATACTAATTGATTTGCAACAGGTTCATCAGTTCCTTTTTTCACTAATTTTCCTGTTACTTGATGTACTTTATTTTGAATTATTTTTTCAGGATATTTTGCATCTTTGAAAAGAACATCCTGATTATAATTATGCAGTTCTTTATAGGGAAATTTGATAATTCCAGATGTATCTGTTTTATAATTATTAAAACATTTTACCATCTCATAATTATTTTCGTATAGATGAAGTTGTGCATTCTTAATTGGAGTTCCTTCAGTTGTTGTGAGTTTTACAGTAATATCTACAGGTTGTGTATGACTTGTTCTTGTTTCTTTTGATTCAAGCGTGAGTATTGTATCATAAAGTCCTGTAACTTTGATACTTTTTTCAGTTCCATTATATCCATCTTCAAATTTTGTATAGAATTTTATTTCATGTTCTCCGGATTTTTCACATGTATAGTTATATGTTATTATTCCATTTTTGTTTGTTAATTGTTGATCTGTTATCACTGTATCAACTGCAATATATATTTGATGATTTACTACTGGAATATTATTTCCATCATCGTCTTTTGTTGTAAGCGTAATCATCATTGCAACAGTATCACCAAGTTCAACTCTACAATTATTTTCTGTTATTCCGCTTGGATTTGTTATTGAAGCTGTCATAAATACATCTTTTCCAAGGGGAGATAATGTAAATGTATTTTTTTCAAGTGATTTTACTTTTGTCTTATTTTTATAATCAACCTTTGAATAGAATGATTCAAAGCCTTTATTATTCGTTGTATGTGGCATCACATTTCCAAATACTCGAATATCAAGAGGACGTATTATTTCAGGTTTTTTCATCTAGTCAACTCCTATCATTAGTAATACTCTCCAAAAATAGAGAGAGGGAGGAATAATATATTTATCCATTTCTAAGTCTACTTTTATTAATTTTTAATTTCATATTAGCATCTGCTTCTTGGAATGTGTTACTTCTAGCAATTTGTTTCAATACATCTTTACTACCTAAGGTTTCTTGAACAATACTAGTTATAGCATCTTTATCAAGATTATCTGCACCTTGAATATCAAGATTCAAATTTAATGTAATTTCTCCACTATGTTTAACAGAATCAGAAGTACTTGTAGGAGAATCTAATTCAAGTTTTGACGGAGAACCCGCGTGACTCTGAGCAGGTGTCCAAGTTCGACGATTCATCCATCCCGTAGTATCCATTTTATGACCTGCAACATTTGCCCAGTAATGCCCGAATTGATTCCAATGTCCATGGACTTTACTTGCTGGAAGACCGCAAGCATGAGCAAGAGCTATGAGGAAGTCTGTACTGTCACTGCAGTTCATACCTCCATTATGGGCTGCAGCAACCCAATTACCATATCTTTCACTATCCCAATAAAATTCATAGTGACATTGACTGAATACATTTTCAGCCATACGACGGAAAGTATCATAACTTATTGTAGGAGTTCCATTTTCAAATTCTTTAACTTTAAATAGGTCATTTCCTGTTGAATACTTACCAAATACCTTAGGACCGTTAACTTTCCATTCATTAGATTTGTTTCTTATCCAATTCACGTTAGGTTTTACAATATCACTCCAACCTGCACCTTTACCTTTTTCGTTGAAATATCTTAGAATATCATTTGTAGCTATCATTTTACTTCCTGATTTACTCATGTATTCTATTTCTGCACCGCTAAGTAAAGGTTTTAAATTAATAGGATTAATTCTTCTTGTTGTTTGTTGATGTGTTAAAGGTTTTACACTTCTTCTTACAACTGATCCGATACTTCTATTTGAAGTTCTTCCACGTCTACCTCCTGCTCCTGGTGAACCTGCACCTCCAGGATTTCGTATTCTGTTATAGAATGTTTTTATCGTATTCCAGAGGCTGTTGAATCTTTGTTCACTTTGTGATTTGATTTGATTTGCAGCACTTATTATACTATCTTTCATTGAATTCCATGCTTGTACCATTTGTGCAGTTACTGATTTAGTACTATTAAGCATACTTTTAAGTTGGTTCTGTGTTGTTGTTTTAACGCTATTCCATGCGGATTTATTCTTATTTATTATATTTGTAAGAAGTTGATTAATCATCGTATTTAATTGTGTATAGCTTGCAATAACTCTTTGATTTGATTGTTCAAGTATTCCTGCTCCTTGAATACTTGTTGCTGAAAGTGTATTAAGATTTCCAGTCACTGAACTTATAAGAGGATTGATAGTAGTTACCATAGTATTTACTGAATTCATAACTAATTGTGTATCGGTCATTATTTGTTCTGATGGAATTGTAAGTCCTTGAAGTAGTGTATTGTTTTGTGTCATTTCTGCATCTTGTGTCTGCATCATTTCATTAAGTCCATCAGTTTCCATAGTAGGAGTTTCAAGTGTAGGTGTTGTTGTATTCATATTTGAAATAGCTTTATTATAGACATCTGCCATTTTATTATAGTCATTTCTTTCAAATTCCCGAATCATTGAAGAACCTAATTTTTTTGTTGCAGTTCCAAGTTTCATTCTATTTCCAAGAATTTCTTTATCTAAATATCCCATTTCTCCTTCTATTGCATGATACATATATCCTGGACTGTGAATACCAAGAGCGTCCTTAAATCCATCTAGCATTTGACGTCCAAGGTCTTTTATTTTTCCTACTAGATCACCAACACTATTTTTTATTTTATCTCCTATCCTCATGAGTTCGTCCCACATTACCTGAGGAAGTTGTTTTACTTTTTCTTTAAATTTTTCTACAAATTTTCTTGCACTTTCCTGAGCTTTTTGAATAAAGCTAGGTATCCAGGTTTTTACTTTGTTACTTGTATTTTGAAGCCACGTCCAAATATCAGTAGGTATTTTTCGGATTCTGTCAATAATACCTTTTAAGAAATCAGTACCTGCAGTAATTGCTTTTTGTGTAAATCCAGGAATCCACCCAACAACAGTGGATATAGTTTGTATAAGCCAATTCCAGACTTGACCGGGGAGTTGACATATCCAACTAATAAAACCTGTAACAGCATTCCATGCAGCAGTTGTAAATTGCGTGTAAAGTTGTAATGCGAAAGTAGAAAGATATGTCCAGAGTCCTTGAAGATACATCATAAATTGTTGTGGTAACATCATAAGCCAATTTGCTATTCCCGTAAGTATTTGTGAACCCCATAGTAATAGATTTGTAATAAGTCCATTGAACCATTCACCAATATATAATAGGATTTGATTAAGGTATTCAGCTAGAGTAGTAGGAAGATTAATAAACCATTCACCAATACTACTAAGAATATTAGCTCCCCATGTTAGGAGATTTGTAATAAGACTACTAAACCATTCACCGATAGTAGTTAAAAGTTGTTCAAGATAAGAATAAATAGTACCTGGAAGATTTATAAACCAATTTACAATTCCATTAACAAATCCAGATCCCATTTCCCATGCAGCGTTAATGATTGAACTAATCCATTCACCTAATCCGGCGAGAATATCTCCCCAGACAGACTGAAGATTTGACCATACATTAGAAATAAATTGCCCTATAATATCACCTAGCTTTGAAAACAAAGTCATAAGAGAATTCATAACAGTATTAATAAATTCTGAAAAACTAATTTGACCTGTACATAATTTTACAAAAGCATCAATAACGCGGAGAATATGTTTAATTACTTCACCAACAACACGAATGATTAAAGTTAGGGCAGGAATTAGAATAGCACCTATAGTCTGTGCAAGAACACTGATAATACTGGTAACAACACCTATCACAGTTTTAAATGCTTCCCAAACAGTATTTAATGATTTAACAGTTTCAGACCATTCATTGGTCGAATCAGTACCTTGTTTAAATGCGTTGAAAAAATTCTTAATTTGAGCCCATACTTGAGCAAGAATATGACTTAAAGGAAGAAGCATTTGATTCAATTGATCCCAAGCCGGAAGTAATGCAGAATATATTACTTGTCCTACTTGAACAAGTCCATTCCATACAGCAGTCAAAGCACCTTTCAGTACTTCCCATGCTTGAAGTAATCCTCCTTTTATGGCATTACCAAGATTATCAATTGAATTTTTTACATTCTCATTTGTTCTATACAAATGTACAAGAATTGCAACAAGAGCAATGACAGCAACAGCAATCCAAGTAAAAGGATTTGTAAGAAGAGCTACAGTAAGGGCTCTGGCACTACTTGCAGTTGCACGGAGAGCACCGCTTAGAGTAGTTTGTGCTACGGCATTTACTTCTGCAGAACCTCCCGATACAAGATTCGCCATACCAAGAAGTGTTGTAGCAACTGTATTCAACCGCGTTACCATATTTGTTATAGACATTATACTTCTTAGTGAAGTATACATTTGAATAATTGGAGCAAGTGTTGGTGCAAGTGCTGCAAATGAAGATATAAGACCCGCAACAACAAGAATTCCTTGAGCAAGTCCCGGGAATTGTTCTTCAAGTTTTATAAATGCAGTTGCAAGAGCATCAATTACAGGTTTGAGTGCATCTCCTATACCTCTCCCGGCTGTTCTAAAATCTTTTTGAATTTTTGCAAGTTTTCCACTTGTTGTTTGCATTACAGCACTTAGATCTCCATTCTGTTCTACACATTTCTCTAGAGCTTGAGTATATCCATCTACATCACTTGCTTCTCCACTCCAACCCATAGCAATCATTTTTTCACGAGTAATTCCGAAACTTTCTTTCAATACAGCGAAATCACCATTTAGCCCACTGAATGCTTCACTCATGTGGAATCCTGCAAGCTCTGAATCTTCTCCCATGAGTAGTGCGGCTTCTCCAAGTTTCATTACTGATCCTTTACATTTATCAAGTTGGTCATTGCTTAGTCCAGTTGAAAGCTTGATTTTATTCATAGCGTTTACCATTTGATCCATACTTACTACACTATTGTTAGTCATCCCATCTATACTATTTAGGAGTGAATCACTTGCTTCTTTACTTCCCATTATCGCGGTGTTAAGTGAACTCATTTTTTCACGAGAAAGAGAAAGACCCACTGTAAGTTGAGTGAATGAACCTACACCTATTACTCCTACTGCTTGTGCTATTTGACCACCTAGTCCATCAAATGCCCCGCTAAGACTTTGTATTTTTGGTTTTAGTGAATCAATAGCACTACCTCCTATTGATCGAATACTACTAAATACTTGTGATGCTTTACTTTGAATACTTGAAAACTTTGAAGCTACACTTGTTATTGCACTTCCTACTCTTGTTTGGAATCCTGTTATACTACTTGTCAGATTTGAAAAGGGATTAATATTTGAAAATGCTGTTGAAAGTCTTGTCCTTATATTTGTTGCAACAGTTCCTACACTTGTTCCAAACATGCTGAAACGATTTTGTACATTTGTTATTGCGTTGCTAAAACTGTTTTGAAATGTTGTAGCAGTTTCTGATAATTTTTGTCCAATAATTGTATTTGAAAACATTTGAGATATACTTGTTCGGATATTATTTACAGTTGTTGATATCGTTGTTCCAAAATTAATAAAAGATGTTCTTATTGTAGTAATAGGTGTTGTAAGTCTAGAAATAGAAGAAGATAAAGAGTTAAATGTTCTTGTTGCTATTGAACCTTGTTTTGATATATTTTGAAAAGTAGTTGATATTGTATTTTTCAGGTCAAAACATTTATTTATCGTTTCTCCCATTTTGATTTTTAATTTATCCATAAGTGAAGTAGTTTCAGTAATAGTGATATTGTTTCCACTTATGTCCATATTCATAGTCCTTTTTGTATTAGCAAGTTTATCTGCTTCACTCTTGATATGTTGCATTGTTGTTTGCCATTTTTGTTTTATTTTTTCTGCAGCATTTAGGAAAGGTTTTGCAAGATTACTTTCATTTATGTTGAACTTGCTAGAGTTATTTATTGATGTTTTAATATTGTTACAAACATTTTTTACTGTATTTTTTAATTTATTATAAGTTCTGCTGACTTTTTGTATTGCTCTTTCTTGTAGTGATAGAGCTTGTGTTACTTGTGTACTACCCGTTTTTGTATTGTTATTTACTTGTTTTGTTGTATCTCATAACTTGTCAAGTTGTTTATCTATTTTTTCAAGGTTTTTACTCATTTCATCTTTTACTTTTATTATTATTTCTACTATTTGACTTGATACCATTATTATTCATACCATTACTATTTTTTATTTTAAAAAAAAAGAATAAGCTAATTTTTATAAAAAAAAAGAATTTAATTAAAAAAAGGGAGGGAGAGGAAAGGTTAAAATTTATAGGAGGAGGGAGAAAAGAATAAGAAATTAAGCATCAGGATTATTTCTTTGATTTTCAAGTTCAGTTCTACCAATATCAAGAAACATTGCTTGTGCAGGAGTAAGTTCATTATAAGATGGTGCTAAATGATAACCAAAGAAATCTAATCTAATAAGATGCTGTCCTTCATTTGATTTTACAGCTTTTTTACTTCATCTTCAAGATTTACATCATCATCAAGTGAATTTAGTTTCTTTAATTTTGTTACAAGTTCATCAAATACATCATTTGGTAGTCTTTCTGTTATATCTTTTTCATTAATTTTTTGACCATCAATATTGAAACTACATTTGATAAGATAAACATTAGCATCATATTCTGCTTCACTTGTATCAGCAAGGTTCAGTTTTGCTACTGCTTCTGTTCCTCTTGATCTTCTTCCTTGTGTTCTCTCTGTCGTATTAATTGTTCCAAGTGCTTTATTTATTATTCTTCTATAATTTTTTGTTTCTGCTACATTTATTTTTCTTACATTTTCAGTTGTACCAGTTGCTTCTATGTAAATTGGTACTTGTTCATTTGTTCCGCATAATAGGTCTTCGAATGCCATATTTTTTCATCTCCGGTAAATAATTATAAAAGTTGGTGGTGAATGGGTGAAGAAAAGGGAAAATTAAGAATTAATTTCCCTCAGGAGTAGTTGGTGTAGTTTCCTTAATTGAAGGTACTATTTCAGGTTGATCATTTACAACTTGACAGTATATATCAGTTCTTTTTGTTGTACTATCTTTCATTTCAACTGTTTTTGTTCCTGTTGCTTGAAGTGTGAGTTTCACTTCTACATCGTCACTACCGCTGAATTCAAGAGGATCTATGCTTATAATACAGTTTGGAATGATTAGGATAACATATTCAGTTGCATCTTCACAAGTCATAATTTTAAGTTTTAGAGGTAATGTGAAGAGTTTACATTTACTAGGAATCCAGTATCCTTCATCATCTACTGGAAGATCTTTATCTCCATATTCTGTTTTTATTACTGTTTCAAGGTTTTCAGGATCAAATACGGTGGTAAGTTCCATTGATATTTCACGTTCTCCTACGTTTGGTTGTCTGCCGTAGAATCTGTTTCCAAGTCCTCTTGCTCCATCTGTTTTGTGGTTATTTTTGATTGAAAGTTTAAGATCATTGAATACTGCACTTTCAACTCCGCCAAGTTCTATTTGGTAATCATAACCTATGAATGGTACTGCATCAACTTCTCTTATTTCTTGTTCTGTTTGTGATATTTTTCTTGATTTTTCAGTTCGATATATCATTGAAAGTGAAGCTGTACTGAGTTCATCGCTTGTTTCAAGGTTGAATTCATCAACAACACAGCCGAGGAGTGTTTTTTCAAGAACATCATTTCCTACATCATATGTAAGTCTTACTGTTGAACTTGGAAGTCTTGTGCTGTCTCCTCCGTAGAATTCATGACAGCTTTTATTTGCGTCGGATTCTCCTAGTTGTGTAAATTGATAATTTCCGAGTGTGTAATACATGTATCTATGAAATATTTTTGTATCTATTGCAGTATCCATTTCACTACTTGGTTCTGGATATCCTACTCTTACTTTTTGTATTGTTTTACTTCCTCCGGTTAGTGTTACCGGTTCTGCGTTTAGGCTTGCATTTGCTTTATCTGCTCTTATATGTTTTTCATCATCTTTTGCTTCTGTTGCCCATTTTTGTTCAGGGCTGAATGATACTACTTGAGTCATTATGTATCATCTCCATTATTTGTATTATTCTTTATTATTTCGGTATAGGTTATGTCAGGATTATCTAAATTAAAAATATCTTCAGTATTAGTATCTTCATTGATTGATAAACATTGCATCCAATCAATAAGGATAACAAATTCAAGAAGAACTCCAGCAACTGATACTATTTCTTGTTTATTTTCAATTCCTAATGTTCCATTTGGATAAAGTGTTTTGAAATTGATTTTAATCATTTGAAAAAATTCATTTTTCTTTTTATAACGTCTGAAATGTTTGAGGATACTTGCTATAAGTCTTCCTGTAAGATTCATAGCTTTTATTTCTCCTTCTTTCAGGTCATTATCATATTCAATACATGCGAATTCTATAGGTACGATAACTTTATATTTATTTGTAAGTGCTTCATCTTTATATCCTGCCCATTCATGTTGATTCATCCATATTGTAGGAGTTTCAAGTTCCATTTCATTTTGATATGAAGTGATAAATGTTTCAACATCATTTAGAATTCCATTATCAATTTCTTTTTGAATCCATTCTTCTATAGTAAGCGGAATTTGACTTATTGCAGTTAGTATGCTTGTTGAATATCCCATTATTATTTACTCCTATTATTTTTTGAATGTTAGTTGTGTTACATTTTGCATTATAGTTGGAATTCTTTGTTTTATTTTTTCAGTGCTTTTTTCTACGTAGTGTTGTCCTTTTTGTCCGTTTACACTTCTAAAGAAATATTTGCCATTACTTGTTTTTCCATATTTTCCATTGAATTTTTTTCCGGGACGAAATACTAAGACTTTTCCACTTTTTGGTGTTATTCTTTTTCTTTTGGTTCCATAGATACCTGTTCCTTCATTTACCCAGCCTGCATATTTTGCACTGTTAGTATATCTTATTTTAAATCCTTTTTGTTCCATATGCCATGCACTGTGAAGGTGTCCTGTATCTTTAGGAGTATTTTTTTTAAGAATACCTAGAAATTCAAGTCCTCCTATATGGAAGAAAAGGTCTTTGAATTTATCAATGTCACCATTGAAATTTATGTCAGTTGAATTTACTTTTATTATCATTTAGAATCACCGGTAATGGTTAGGAATTCAATTTGTGCTTTTTCATATCGTTCATCAGTTTTTGTATAAGGTTTAAGTAGTTCTTTTATGGGTTTTGTGAATATTTCAGTAGGAACAGTTGTAACAGTCCAGTCATTTACTTTGACTAGAGGACTATTTTTTCTACTTTCAGCATTTGTAATGATATTTGCTACTATTTGAACACAGGCTATACTTACTCCACCTGGTATATTTTCAGTAGTAAATGATTGTTGGCAGTATTCATCAATAATAGACATGGATTGTATTATCCATGTTTCTATTATTGTGTCTAGTTCGGTGTCATTTTCTATTTTGAAGTGTTTAGGTTTGATACCTGTTATTCTTTTAACTTCATCAATTGTACAGTACATATTATTAGTCATATTCTTACTCCTTAGGTGTTAATGTTATTGGAATTATACGAGGATTATTATTTGTATTGTTAATAACTACTTTTTGGGTATATACATTATAGTTATAATCATTAATTTCTATGGTGTATGTACCAAAAGTAATATCTTTAAAATTAACTTGTCCATTGATATCAGAAGTACCAGAATAATTAGTACTTCCATTTAAATTAACAGTAATATCTTGAACACTAGGAGAAAGAAGAATATTTACAGTACGAGTAGAATCAGGGAGAACCTGAACCACCAGTAGTTGTACTAGAACTTGAATCTGATTCAGTTTCAGTTTTTACTTGTTCAACATAAACTGGTTTTTTCTTTGAACTTTCTTGAATATCTGCTAGTTCATCAAGACTAATTTTAGCAACTACAACTCCATCGTTTCTTTGTAGGCTGGAAGTGCTTTGTATCTGAATATGAAATCGTTACGTTCATTAGGAGCATCACGGTCAAGTTCAACAGTGATATCTTTGAAGATGTTGTATTCAAGGTTAGTTGTAGAAGATAGAAGACAAGTAGCAGTATTATCTATACTTTGAGCATCTGTATCATCAAGAGCTGGACTGTGAATGATAGGAATATTTTTGTAGGTAAGTCCGTTCCATGTTGGAAGTGTACTGTCACCAAGAGGTGTTTCACGTTTTATTACATAGTTGCGGTAAGCATCTTCAACTTCATAAGGAACAAAACAAACGAGTTGTTGAGTATTTTTAAATTCACTTGGTAGTGTATTTTTCATAGCATCAAATATGGAGTCTACTCCATTATCTACATCAAATGCACCTTTACTGCTGTCAAGTCCTTTGGATTTAATTTTATTTGTAGCACGTTTTATCCAACCATCACCAGCACAAAGTAGGCTGTCTGTTGTTGCTTTTATTGTTGTATCTCCGAAGAAATTCCAGTAAGCATTATCAAGTCCCATCTTGTATCCCATTTCACTTAGTACTGTTTGTTGAAGTGTTTGTCTTTCAATGTTTTCTTCAAGTTCATCATCAGTAAGTGATACTTTTGCTTTAATTTTTGTAGTATTTATTACTTGACCGGTGAAGTCTAGATCCGCTCCGGTGAGATTAGCTTGTGTTTTATGTTGTGAAAGGTCACCATTTACATATCCTGCTTGACTTACTCTTCCGTTGATTTTGAATAGACTTGTTTCACGGCTTGGGTTTTGCATGTAAACCATTCTAGCCATTGTAAGTGCAGGATCTGCTACTTGGAATTCTCTTAGGAATGTGGTTTGTTGTTCAGGATTTAGAAGTGCTTTTCCTGTTACCATTTTTTCCCATGAATCTTTATTACTTGTTTGTGTGATGTTATCTAGTGCTTCAAGATTGTTCATATTTATTCATCTCCTTTGAATATGTTATTTTGTTTGAATTTTGAAATTCCGTATTGGTCACGTCCTAGTGAAGTCATGAGACTTGCTTCGGGATTAGTGTGTTTGTAGGATTGGTTGTTTATTCCGTCGTGAGTGTGTGGAATTTCTTTTGATTTTATATTTTTATTAGATGTAGTTTCACTTTTTTCTGAAGTTTTTGATGTATCTTCTTCTTTTTTGGTTTCATCTTTTTTAGTGGTTTCTTCTTTATTGCCTTTTTGGAGTTTATCTATTTTTGTTGCTAACTCATCAAGACGGTTGTTTATTTTTGTTATATCTTCTTTTGTTGCATATTTTGATTCATTATTTTCTTCTTTATTTGTAGTTTCTTCTTTTTTATTGGTTTCTTCTTCTTTATTTGTATTATCTGCTTTTTTAGAGAAAAGATTAAATATTGATTTAATATCGTCTATTGTATATTTTGTTATTTTTTCATTTTCTGTCATTATATCATCTTCTTTATTTGTATTACTATTCTTTTGGCTTTGGAATAAGCATTGTTTAGAAAATACAGCATTACTTACACAAGGAAAAGCTGTAAGAGAAACTGTAAAACCTACAGGATTATCAATATCTTTTATAAGAGTACGGCTTTTAACTGCAAGTTCATTTAATTCTGCATCTTGTGATTTATTTGATTGACTATGTCCATTATTTAATAAGTCTATTATCTTATCTGCGTAAATTTGATTAGCAGTAGTAAGACTATAGGCAGTTAATTTACCTTCATCAATCATACGAATAGCAGTAGGATCAGTTATCTTTGATTTAAGCCACCAAGAACCGGCAGGAATATCACGGGTTGTACCTGTAATATCGGTATATGTTGTATTTTTGGAACTTATCCAGAATTCTAGAGGAGTTCCTATTTTTTTCATATACCAGTCACCATTCATGCAGAATTGATGATCGTAGTCTATGATTTGATAATTTTTATAACTTGTCTGTAAATGTTGTATTTGTTTAGTTGTTAATGGTGTTTCACCATTATTGTAGTCACAGTCGGGTACATCAGGTAGGAGTACGGGAGCAGTGACTATACGGTAGGGGGTATGGTTATGTATTGTCACGTAATAAAAAGACCTCCATTAAAAATTTAAATTAAAATTGTAGAAAAAAGGGTGGTGAAAAAATGTAATAGTTGAGGGTATGAACAGGACTTAAACCTGTAAGGAAATCATACCATAATAAAATCGTGAATAAAAAAAAAGGGTGGTGAAAATAAACAATGTTTAACACAAGAAAGAAAAACACGGGACTTTCAAAAAACAAAATAAACAATGCACAAAAAAACATGAAAAAAATAAAAAAATACTATTTATCAGGATCAAAATAAACAATATCTTTAAACTCAGGATAAGTCATTATAAATTCATAAACTGAATCATAATCATACTTTTTATCCCAATTTTTAAAATATTCATTTCCTTTCTCTTCTTCAGATTCGTAATATTCATAAATTTTATCTGAAATATTTTTATAATTTTCACTCATATTTTTAATACATATATCATACATGAATAAAATAGGAGGAATTACTGGTTTTTTTTCATTTAGTGTTAATTGATATAATTTCCTAATATTTTGAGATATGTATTGCCAATTAAATCTATTAAAAAGTATTGGATAGTCTTTATATTGTATTGTTAAAATATCATCATAAGGATTATATGGATCTTCATCATAATATACAAGTTTACTCCACTCTGGAAATTCTTGTATAAATTCATACACATCATCATAGTAACCTGAGTTAGGATCATGTCTGTATACTTGCCAATAATTGGACTTTCTACTAAATATAGCTTCAATTATTTTTTTTGAAAATAATTCATAAATTCCTTTAGGATCATTTTCAACAAGATTTGGTCTAAAATTTAAAGGTAATATTCTTTCATGTTGTTTTTGAAATTCAACTAGATTATCCATATTTTCTTCAAGTACCTGCCAATTCACACGATTAAATAGGATAGGATATTCTTTATTTATCCTTCTTCGTAAATATAATTCCATATCCAATTTCATATCACTATATCCAACCATGTTTCTTTCCCTCCTACTTATTTGTTATTTTATTAGTTTTTTTTTTATTTATAATATCTTTTTTATTATTTATTATTTTTGCTGTTATATATTTCTTGTTCTCATTGCTTTCATCAATATCTAGTATTTGTATTTCTTGTCCTCTTTTTAGTATTATTTCCGCTTCTTCTGGTGCATTTGAATTTTGTAGTATCGGTACAGTTTCTGTTCCTGGTGGTGCTAGAAGTTTAAATATTATTCCTCCCTTAGGAGAATATTTGGGATCAAGAGGTGTAGTTAAACCTAATGATGTGCTTATATATGAATTATCACCAAAATGATATACTTCACCTATTTTAAGATTTTTAATATTTTTAATTACATTTCCTTTTTCATATAACCAGAGTTCTCTATCTCCCCGTATAAGTTCTAAAGGTATTTTGAGCTTGGTAAAACTTCCATCAACTGCTTTAAGCATATTTTGAACAATTCTATTCTCTTTTTTAGTTAATGTTTCTTTTGAATCAAAATATTTCCTTATTAGCTTATATTCATCACCAGTCCACATTTGAAATCCTTTTTGGATATCTTCCGGAAGTTCTTTAAAATGTTTTTTTGTAAAATTATGTATTTCCATTATTAAATTATCTAGTTCATCTGTAATCTCTGGTTTAACTCCATGTAATAGTCTTATATAATATTCATCCCATCGCTTTATTAATTTTAAGTAATCATTTTTTAGTACTTCATGTATTTCTTTTGATACTGGTATGTGATGATTTTCTTTTATTAGTTTTTTGTTGTTTTTATGTGTTCTTTCTATTAGTTTTGATGTGAATTTTTCTTTTATTTTATCTTTTTCTATTTTTGTTGTGTTTTGTATTGTTTTTCCTGTTTTATTAAATACTTGTTGTACCTTAGTTGTTGCATTATGTGTCTTGTTTTCTATTGTTGCTATTGGTTTTTTGATTTTTTCTACTATTTTTTGTATTGGAGTTACTTTAATATCAAGCTCTTTATTTAATTCTACATATCCTTGTTTTACTTCTGCTATTTTTATATCTTCATTATATTGTAGTTCTACTTGTTTTTCATATTCTGCATCAAGTTCTATTAGGTCTTTTTCATAAAAATATGTTTTATCATTTGGTGGTATTTTATTCCAGTCAAGGAAGTATGGTATTAGTGTACATCTACAATTTATTACTTCACTTGCTTTCCCGTTGTGGTCTCCTGGGTATTGAAGTCCATTACTAAATGTGTCTCCTACTCTTGTTATTTGTTCATCTAGTTCTATGTGGCTTGTTCTTACTCTGTCATCTCCGCATGTTATCCATTGTTTATAATCTACTGTTTCATCATTAAATATCTCATTAAATGCTACCTTGTTATTTGCTGCATTTATTTCTGTTCTTTGTGCTTTATATCCTTATTTTTGTTGAATTTATGGAGGAGGTGTTATGTTTGATCATCAGTTAAGGGATGTTTCACCATTTTAATAATCATAGTCCGGTACATCTGGTATGAGTACAGGAGCTGTAACTATATAGTAGAGGAGGAAGGCATAGTTATTGTTACTTAAAAAAAACCTCCATTAAAAAGTAAATTAAAAAAATAAAAAAATTATAAAAAAGGATGGTTAATGTAATAGTTGAGGGTATGGACAGGACTTAAACCTGTAAAGAAAAATCACACCATAAAATAATACTCTGAAAAAAAATAATAAGGGTGGAAAGGAAAATAAACAATGTACAAAAAAAAACAAAGAAAAAATAAAAATTATTCTTTATCAGGATCAAAATAGACAATATCACCAAGTTCAGGATAATCCTTTATAAAATAATAAAAACCATCATAATTCCTAAATCCACTATTATTCCATCCGTATTCATGAAGTACTGGATTTTTCTTTTCAAAACGTTCATTAAAATAATATTCCCATATTTCCTGTGATATAGTTTTGTAATGATTGCTTACTTCTTTAAGTTCTCTATAATCAATAAATAAAATGTCGGGAACTGTTATTTTTTCTTTTTGATTGATAAATATTTCATATATTCTGTCTATTTTTTCATCTACTTTCTTCCAATTTATCCTATTAAATTTCACTGGAAGTGTTTTGTCAATTCGTATTGTTAGATATTCATCATAAATATCATTCAGGTTTTCATCATAGTATACAAGTTTTTCCCATTCTGGATATTTCTGAAGGAATTCATATACATCATCATATGTATTTGATTTTGGATCTCTCCTGTATGGTCCCCATTTTTTTCGACATGTTTGCATTATTGTTTTTATTATTTTTTTCACGTATTTTTCATATATTCCTTCAGGATCATTTTCAACGTTGAATGGTCTGAAATTTTCAGGGATTAGTATATCATCATGTTGTTTTTGAAATTCAAAGAGTTCTTCCATATTTTCTTCAAGTATTTGCCAATTTATACGATTGAAAAGAATGGGATAATTTTTATTTATTTTTTTTCTCATTTGAATCTCTTTCATATATTTTTTTTGCTATAATCAACCATTTTATTCCCCTCCCCTTATTTTTTTCGTCTTGTTTATTATTTAGTTATTCATTATATCTTTTTTTTTATTGTTTATTATTTTTTGCTGATATGTCTGATTTTTATTTGTTTCTAATATCTAAGATTTGTATTTCTTGTCCTCTGTCTAGTATTATTTCAGCTTGTTTTGGTTCTAAAATTCTGTATACTATCTTTAAGAAGCATATTTTGGATTAAGTAGTGTGGTTATACCTGGTGATGTTCTTGTATATGATGTTTTATTAAAGTTATATATTCACCTATTAATTTATTTTCTTCTCACTAAATATATTATCATCTGGCGTATATCAGGGTCATGAATCCCATAATCTATATGAATATCAGAAAAACCGCCCAAGTCTTCATTTTCTACAGGTTCCCAATCCTCAGGCATAAATGAATATAATCCTTCTTCATTGTCTTTTTTGACAATTTCTCTCCATTTATTAGGATAGAATTTATAAAATAATAGGTATAATTCATATGGATTATAATCAAATAGCTTATCTGGATCCTCTTCTTTATAATATTTCCTTTCAATAAATGGCATTATTGAACCTACATTTACTTCTTTGATTTCATCATCCAGATATAAATTTGAATCATTTTCATTTATTTCTCGAATAGCTTCTTTAAGATCATCATCTAATTCATTGTATAAATTACATATCCATTCTTCTATATCTATTTCAGTAAGTATTTTATCCCATTTTGGTTGTTTTTTTTCTTTCAAGTCCCATATCAGATATAATGGTTCTATTTGTTCAGTTCTAATTTTTTCAGGAAGATTATAATAAATAATTTCTGGTAAATATGATGTAAGATGCCGTAGTTGCCAATCCATCCAAAAATTATTTATTTTCTTTAAAATATCATAATTAAATATTTCATTTCGTAGTTTCGTATAAAATTTTTCATATTCTTCCCAATAATTTTCTTTTTTAACCATTTTTTTATCCTCCTTCTCTCTTTTTTTGTGGTTATTTTTCACATTTAACTCTGAATACTGGTATTCTGTATGTATCTCCATCGATTTCTATGTTTTCTCGTTACTTCTTTTTGGAGATCTTTATATTCTTTTTCAAATTGTTCTTATGAAAAATAAACAATGTATAACACAACAAAGAAAAAAACACAGTACTTTAAAAAAATAAAATAAACAATGTAGAAAAAAACAATGAAAAAATAAAAATTATTCTTTATCGGGATCAAAATAAACAATATCTTTAAACTCAGGATACTCCATTATAAACTCATACATAGAATCATAATTACATAACTTATTATCATCTTTATAACACCAGTCTTCAAAAAGTTTATTTCCATTTTCAGCTTCAGAAAGATAATAGTTTGCAATTTTATGTGTCTTTCTTTGGTAATTTTCACTCATACCTTCAGGTTCAAACATGAAAAGGTTATCTGGAATTATTGGTTTTTTCTCTAATAGGTGTAATTCATATAATTTATCTATTATTTGATCTACATATTTCCAATTGATTCTATTAAATAGTATTGGATAATCCTTTCTATGTATTGTTAATAATTCATCATAAATATAATTTGGATCTTCATCATAAAATACAAGTTTTTCAAATTGAGGGAATAATTGAATAAATTCATACATTGAATCATATGTAACTGCATCTTTTGCACGTTTTTTTCCAATAAAGTATAGTGTTTTGTTTTCTTCTTGTAGTATTGGATAAATTTTATCATGTAATGGTGGATAATACAACAATATCATTGGGATAAGATAATCATTTTCTCGTTGAAATTCGCATAATTCATCAATACTATTATCAACTTCATCCCAATTGATACGATTAAAAAGTATAGGATAATCAGGATTAAGACGTTCCCGCATATGTCTTTCAAGACGATTTTTTTTCGTACTATATTCACTCATAAGTCTATTCCTCCCTTCCAATTTTATTAATTATTAAATAGTTTTTTTGTATTTGTTCTTGTGGTATTATATCTTTTTTTATCATTTATTAATTTAATTACAATTATATTTCGTCTTATTTTTTGTATTTTCTGTTTCTGCTAATTTTTGGAGTTGTTGACCTGGATAAAAAAGAATTTCTTGTTCTTCGGGAGCTTGAGACTTATCTAATATAGGAATACATCTTGTATCCTTTGAGGTTAATATTATCCATTGTACTCCCCATTGATTTTCTTTCTTATCCCTTTTTAATATAATAAGTTGCCATTTCTTTTGAAAATGATGTACTTTGAAATTTTTCCATTGTACTTATTGAACCTATTTCTTCATTTTATATAATTAAGATATTCAAGTCCAAGATCTCCCCTATGTAAAACACCATTAAATTCAAATTTATTATTAATTAAATACAATTTCTTTTTCATTTCTATTGCTACCCTAGTTTCTTCTTCCTTCATTGGTTTTCCTAGAAAGTAAATTTGTTAGGAGTCTATAGTCATCTCCCATATAGTTTATAACTTGTTCATTTATTTTTTTTTATTAATAAATATTTTTTAAAATTACATCTTATTTATTATTATTATTATTTCATGTTTTAATTTCATATTTTTTACTTATTTCTTATTTTATAATATAAGGGGGGGGGGGAATTCATATTGTTTTTATTAGTGGTTTCTATTTGTTTTTATTTGGATTATATTTATATTTTCCTTTTTTCATATGTTATATTAACTATTCATTTAATTTTAATGATTATTTAATTTTATTTGATTAGTATGAAAATATTTTATAAATATTCTTTGAAGGAAAAAAATGATTTTTTATGAGTAAAAATTCAAAAATTTTATTTTTAAGCTTCACACTAGTACTACTACTCACAGCAGTTGGAGCTGTAAGTGCAGCAGATACAAATAATACAGATAATAGTATTGTATCTGAAGATAATAGTATTAGTGAATCTATGATACAACAAGAAAAAATTATAAAAGACAAACCTGTAAAGGATAATGTTGTTAAAGTAGATGCTAAGCTTGAAGATAAAAAAGCTGGAAGTGTTAAAACCAGCACAAATACAGAAACTAAAAATATTAAAAAAACAATTCCAACAAACAAAGACGTAACAGATTACAACACACTAAAAGCTGCTTGGGATGAAATACAAGCAGATGGTGATGAAAATACACACTACACAATAAATGTAAAAAATGGTCAATACGACTTTGAAGACGAACTAAAAAGTAACATAACAAACACACGTTATATTACATTAAATGGTGAAGATAAAACAAAAACAATCTTCAACGCACAAAATAAGAGTAGACACTTTAACCTTGACACAACCACACTAAAGTTAAATATTAACAATATTACTTTTATTGGTGGTAATAGTATTCAAGGTGGATCAATATACTCAAAAGCAACTTTAGTCATTAATAATTCTGACTTTAAAAATAACATGGCATTTTCAGATAGTAAATCTACTGCTGGTGGTGCTATAGATAATAGAGGAAATAATAGTATTTATAACTCAAACTTCATTAATAACCAGGCAATAGGATTCAATGGAGGATATGGAGGAGCAATATATAATTATAATTATTCATACATCCACAATACAACCTTCATAAATAACCAAGCAATAGATAATGGTGATAAATCCTTTAATGTAGGAGGAGTTGGTGGGGCAATATATTATTATCCATCAGTAAGAACTAATTATGATTTATGTACTCTAAGTTTATGTACATTTAATAATAACAGTGCAAAATCAACACTCCAGTGTCGTAATAAAGCAAATGGAGGAGCAATATATCATGATGGAGTTTCTTTTTTAAATATTACAAGTTGTGATTTTACAAACAACCATGCAGACTATTACGGTGGAGCAATAATAATTCATTCAACTTATGGAAAACGTTCACCTAATGTTATTTCATGCTTCTTTGATAATAATACAGCAACAAAAAGATCTCCAAATATCGATGGAAGTTTTGATCAAAGTGCTAACTACTATAATGATAATTCAGGTGTAACTAATATACCTACCATAGCTGTAAGTAATACTGGTGTTGTAGATAAAGTATTTAATCAAAGAGTTAAACAACTTACAATCTCATGTATATGTGATAATGATTACTACAGAGGAGGAATTTCTAGTTTAGGAATTAATCATACTTTATCTTTAGAATCATCAAGTCCTCTAGTTAACACAAAAGATTTAGTATTCACACCAGAAAATAATTATACAGTAGTTGTTAATATAACAAATCTTCCTGATAAATTTGATGATATAAACCTTAGCGTTGCTGGGTGTGAAGTTGCAAAAATAGTATGTGACTACTCAAAAATAGAAGATTTCAATAATATAACAGCAAAACCAGGAAAAACAATACAAATAAATGCAACCTTCAAAACATCAGATGATAAATATATACCAAATGGAAAAGTAGCATTTAAACTTAATGATAAAACAATAGGATATGCAAACATAGAATTTGGTGGAGCAACACTAAACTACATAGTACCATCAAATTACGCACCAAAAAACTATAAACTAACTATAGTATATGGTGGAAGCAGTAAATTTATACCAGTAAGATCAGATGCAAACCTAAAACTTGAAAAACTAGAAACAAAAACAGATGTTAAAACAGAAATAGTTAACAACACCCTTAAAATCAACATAAACCCAACAGATGAAAATAATAACACTGTAAATCGTGGAAAAGTATGTGTGAAAATCAATGGAAAAACACAAAAAACATATAGTATCACAGGAAAAACAACCTACAACTTCACAATACCAAAAACATGGAACAACCGTGAGGTAAAAGTACTTGTAATATATGGGGAAAACAACAACTACAAATCAAGCAGAATAGAAACCACAACAAAAATAACACTACCAACAAACAAGACAGCTAAAAAAGAAGAAGTAGTAAATAACTACTATGTATCAGCAGAAAATGGATTAGACACCAACACTGGATCACAAACAAGTCCATTTAAAACAATACAAAAAGCAATAACAACAGTACAAAACAATAAACAAACAGCAAATATCTACCTTGATGGTAACTTCAAAGGTGCTGGAAATACTAACTTAACAGTACCAGGAGATCTACGAATAAACTTTATTGGAGTAGGAAACTCAAGTATAGATGGAGAAGTAAACTACACACTAAAAATCGAATTAGATTCAGATGAATACTATTGGGGATCATCACCAATATGGAGACCATACATGAATGGTAAAGGTAACTGGGCAATGAACATAACACGTGGAAATGGTCTTATAACAGTATCTAACTTAACAATTAAAAACTGTTGGAATGAAGGTGGATCAAGTATTTCAGCTTATAAAACAGCAACAATAGATAACTATGGTAACCTTGAAGTAAACAATGTAAGTTTCATCTTCAACCATGGAGGAGTAGGTGCAGGTATACGTAATAACAATAATGCAACACTTAAAGTAGTAGACAGTCTTTTTGAAGCAAACCGTAAATCAAGTAGTACAGGAAACTTTGGTGCAGGATTATATAACAATGGAATAGCAATAGTAATAAATTCAACATTCCAGAAAAACTATGCAAGATGGGGAACAGTTACAAACGATAAAAACTTAACAATCATAAACTCAACAATAAAAGATAATATAGCATACGATGGAGGAAGTGCATATAGAACAGGAAGTGGAATAACAGTAAACACAGGAGATGCAGACTACTTTAACCCATATGATGTAGAAAATCTAGTAACAATAGTAGATGGATGTTACTTCGAAAACAATGAAGAACTAGATCTTTACATACTAAACGGAGAAAACACAGTTATAAATAATGTATTTAACAAATCAACAGGATTTTTATCATCAGGAAATAAAACAACACAACTAAACATTACAAACAATACATTTGACACACCAATACCATCAAGTATATATACAAGTCTTTCAAATAAAGATCCATACCTAATGATTATTAAATTAGAGGGAAGTCACAAGTATATTATTGACTCAAACACTGTTTTAAATATAAGAGGAACAAACTCAAAAGCATTAGAGTTAACAGCAAACAATGCAACACTAACAAATAACAAGTTTACATGTGAAATTAGTGTAATAGGATCAGATAATATAATAAAAAATAACAATATAACAACAACAAAAAACAACTATGCAATACTACTAGGTAGTAATTCAAAAAACAATACAATCACAGAAAACTATCTTCAAGCTCTCGCATACCTTGGAAACTCAGCAGTAAATTATACATCAATCACAAATAAAGTAGAAAACAATAAACCAGATGTTCAAGAATTAAAAATAGATGATGAAACATTCTACAAATTCTTTGATGATGATGGAAACCTACTTAAAACATACAATTCCATAGAACAAATACAAATAATTGGAGCATTAAACAATAAAAATATAAATTTACCAAAAGAGTTAATAATAACACAAACAGGAAGTTTCACATCATACAATGTAACAATAACCACAAACTCAAAACTTCAAATAATAGGAGTTACAATTGAAAATACAAACCAACAACCAGCATTAGTAATGCAAAATGATGGTGTAGTAAACCAGGTAAACTTCAAAACAAACAATGAAAATACAATCATCCTAAAAGGTGAAAATAACATAGTAGAAAACAGCACACTACTTGCAGACATATTAGTAGGAAATGAATCAGTAAAACAAGAAAATACAAACAACATAATAACTAAAAACACACCAACCTATAAAAACTTCGTATTATCACAAGAAAACTTCAACACATACTTCAATAACGATGGAACAATAAAACCATTAGATGTAGAAGAAATCCACCTATTAATTAATGGAACAATACAAAACAAAGACATAATCATAAACACTAATAAATCTGTAACAATATCAAACTACATAAATTCAAAACTACTAAACACAACAATAAAAACAGAAAACACACCAGAAATAATCATAAAAGGACTTGTAATTGAAAATAGTAACAATAAAACAACACTTGATCTAAACTCACAAAATATTCTAATAAACAATAACAATATAACAACAAACAACACACAAATAAAAGTAACAAACATAACACTAATAACAATAGAAGAAAACAACCTAACATCAAACACAACAATACTAGATGTTATAGATGCAACAAATACAACAATAAATGAAAATGATATAAAAGTACAATCAACAAACAATAAAATACCAGCAATAAAAATAGTAGGAGAACAACAAAAAACAAGCACACTAATGCAATATAACACAATAACAACAACAAGTCCAATAGAACTAGAAAATCAAAATGCATATATAAGAAGTAATACAATAACACTAACACAAAAAGATGCAACAGCAATAAAAGCAAAAAATATATCAACATACAGACTATACTATGCTGCAACATATTCTTTTGAATATAATGCTATCATATTAGAAAAAGAAAATTCAAATGCAATAATAATCAAAGACACACATGACTACCGAATAGAAGACAATAACATTATTTTATATAAAAATAATTCAACAGCAATAACACTAGATAAAACAAATAACGTAAACATAACAAGTAACACAATAAGTCTAAGAGATGATAGTAATGCAATAGTACTTGAAAATGTAAAACAATCAAGATTATATGGAAATGATATATCATCAACAGCATTAAATAATAAAAATGAAGCATTTGTAATACTTAATAATGCAACAGGAGTAACAATTAAAGGAAATTCAATGAAAACATTTAATAACTACACAATATTACTAAATAGCACATCAAAAAACAACAGAATAGAAAATAACACATTATGCTCAAACCAAGAATTAGGAGATAAAACAGTACTAAACCTAAATAAAATAGGAAACGCTGTACAATATAACACACCATCTGAAATAACATACTTCTATCTAAATGAGAAAACATACAAAGACTACTTTAATGAAAAAGGACAAATGACAAACAAAATCAAAGCAGGAAGTACAATACTACTAACAGGAAACCTTTACAATAAAATACTAAACATAACAAGACCAATCACACTAATAGGTGGTGGAATCACATTCTATAATACAACACTTATAGTATCAGATGATGCAAAAAATTCAAACATAACAGGAATAAGCTTTGAAGAAAAAACACAAATAATAATAGATACAAACAACACAAACATAGAACTAGGATCAATATATAATGATGCAATAAATGACACACCACTTCTAGTAGTAAATGGAAACAATAACACTATAAAAATAACAAGTACTACATATATCACATGTAAAAATGAAAACATAAGCAACCTAGTACTAATTAAAATAACAGGAAATCAAAACAAATTAAAAACAGCAATGTTAGGAACAACCCCTGAGTTTAATAATATCACAGCAATACAACTTAACAATGCAAACAGTAATAATATATATGTACAAACATTATGGTTAAAGGGAAAACATACAATACCTGTAGAGCTAATAAACTCAAATAAAAATATATTTAACACAAACCAACTAGACTTCTATGGTCAAGAAGAAAATGAGGGAATAATACTAACAAATTCATCCCAAAATATAATATCAGGAAGAATAAGTGGTAATGAAAATTACACATCCTCAATGCTAAAACTACAAAATAATTCAAACTTCAACCAAATCAAAGACATAACTATAGGTGGGTCAAGCACAACCCCTATATATGTGATAAACTCACATAATAACACATTCTATAATGGAGAATATAGTTATAGCTCACTAGTAGGATATGTGATAAATATCACAGAATCAGTAGGAAATAAAGTAGAGTTTAACTGTATATATAGTTTAAATCTTGAAGGAGATGATTGTGTAATACAAGAAAACACAAACGACTCAATAAATAATATAATAAACTATAATAGAGGAAAACAAGAAGGATTTACTGGACGAATAAACATGACACTACCTAGCAGTGTTAAAGTATTTGATAATATAAAAATTAATTTAACATTAGAACATCATAATGGAACAAGCTGGAATGCACCATATGTTCTAATAGAGTCTGGAAAAGTACAAGTTAAAATAAATAATAAGGAAGTAGGACTATTTGATGTTGAAAATAGAACTGTTCCTGAAATAACATACCAAGTACAACCAGAAGATGGAGATAAATTAGTAGTAGAAGTAATATATGCTAATTTTGACCATGAATTATGTAACATCTACAAAAACGTAAATATTACAGTAGAAAAATTAGATACAAAAGTATTACTTCCAAACACTACAAACACCAATACCAAAACTACATTCACCTCTATGGTAGTTGATGAAAAAGGAAACATTGTATACTCTGGTAAAGTTGCATATAAATTAAATGGTAAAACAATTGGTGTTGTAAAAATACATAATGGTATTGCATCACTAACAGTTGATACAACCAAATATGCACTAAAAGACTATAATATAACAGCAGTATATGGTGGTAATGATGTATGTAGTAAATCAACAGCACAAAGTATACTTACACTAAATAAATACAATGTAAATGTAGATGTATCTGAAGTTAGCACTAAACGTAACTCTACTGCAGTATTTGATGTAAAACTATGTGATGATGAAGGAAACCTCATTCAAACAAGTGGTAAAGCAGTACTTAAAATTAATGGAAAAACAGTAGAAAGAATAAACATAACAAACGGTGTAACAACAATTAAATACCAAGTACCAGCAAACATGCAAAATAAGAAATATAATATAACAGTAGTAACATCTGGAAAAACATATGATAGAACAGAGTCAAACACAACATTAAGCATAGTAAAAGCATAGGAAAAAATATGAACTTTCCTATACTTATCCCCCCCCCCAATTTTATCTTTTTTTATTTTCTTTTTGTATTTTATCTATTTTTTGTTGCTAGTTCATCTAATGTGGTTGTTTATTTTTATTATATCATCTTTTGTTGCATATTTTTTTGATCCACCATCTTCTTTTTTTAGTAGTTCCTTCTTTTGTATTATCTTCATTTTATATAATGAAAAAAAAGGGGTTGTCTTTATTCTTATGTGTAACGCTTTTAGAAAAAAAAATAGTATATTCAACAAAATTTATTTATAAGTTATAAAAGAAATATAAAAATTAAATTGCATAAGAAATGCTGAAAAAAATATTTTCTAAGGGAGAAAAAAAATATGAACGAAGGAAAAAAATATGATAAAGAAAAATTCAAAGATTTAATACATTACATAGTTTATAAATGTAAAGATAAAGAAATAGGAAGAACAGTATTATACAAATTATTATATTTCAGTGATTTTAATTATTATGAACTATATGAAATATCAATGACAGGAATGAAATATTATCATAAACAGAATGGACCTATACCAGATACAATAAAATTTAATGAAGCTATAGAAGAACTAAATGCTGAAGGAAGAATTCAAGAAAAAAAAACAAAGATCATAAATTATAATAAGTATATTTATAATCCTCTAAAAGAACCAAAAACTAATTTTAACAATAAAGAGATTAATGTAATTGAAGAAAATATATTAAAATTATCAAATATGAGTAGTAGAAAGATTAGTGCATATAGTCATGGGGATAAACCATGGAGACTTAGTGATGATCAAGAAGAAATAAATTATGAAGCAGTATTCTACCGGAACGAAAATTATTCAGTGAGGGATTATGGTGAAGAATACTGAAAATTATTCATTTAGATATGATGAGCAATTTTGTAAGGAATTTAATAAAATTATCAAAAAACGTAAATGTCCATCATTAAAAGAAGATTTTGAATTATTTAAAAAAGATATAATAGATGATTTTGATGAAGGAAAATTACCTAAAAAATATCATAGAATTGCAGGATTAGATTCTTGTGTTACTGTACCTGCATTTATTGTGAAAGATTTTCGTTGTCATGGAATTAAACGGGGAAAGAAATCAGGATTCAGAATAGTATTTTTACTACTTGATTCTGAGGTTTTTTATTTTACAGAAATTTATTATAAAGGTAATAAAGAAATTGAAGATAAAGAGAGAATTAACAAGTTATTTAGAAACAGAAGAAAATAAATTAGAAAAAGACTAAAAATAAATATAAAAATTATTAGGAAAAAGTTTAAATCTTTAAATATTTTTTATCTTAATTTTAGAAAACGAAATTCAAAGAATATTTTTTTTTTAGATCAGTATCAAAATCGAGATTTCGATGACATCCTAAATTGCCTGTTCCTATCTTTTTTTTGTTGTTCTCATATTTTGAATATTTTTTTTTTATGATATCTTTTTTTTTGAAATATTTATATCTTCAAGTTTTACATAATAACTACAGGTATTAGATCAGTATAATTTAATAAGAATAAAAAGGGAGTAAATCTCAAATATTATATAAACATAATAACAATTAATGATCTTATGGAAAGAGCAAAACTATTACCAGCAGAAGGTGTTCATATTTTTCTTTGTGATGATGTATTATATAGAGAATATGCTCTTACTGATTATTCAGAAAAATTAGATGAACTTAAATTAGAAACTTCAAATTTAATTATATCTATTAAACTCTAAAAAAAAGGAGGATGAAAAATAGAATTATATAATTTTAGAAAAAAAGTAAAATACTTTAAAATAAAAAAAAGAATTTATCTTTTTTTATTACTCTTTTTTTTATAGTTCTAGTAGTTGTTCTGGTTTTTCTACTATTTTTATGGGGTACTTATCATTGTATGCTTCTGTGTTTCCTTGTCCCCATATTACTAATACTAGATCTAGGTTTGCATTTTTTGCGGTTTGTATGTCTGTGTTGCGGTCTCCTATGTAGATTATCTCGTTTTTATTGTATTGTGGGTATTTGTCTAGTATTTTTTGTATCATTTGTGGGTCTGGTTTATATAGCTGGTTTTCTTGGTATCCTATTATTTGTGTGAAGTTTATATCTGGAAATATTTGTTGTGTTAGTGCTTCTAGTTGTTGTTGTTGTCTGTTAGAACATATGGTTAGTGTTGTGTTTTCCTGGTTTTGTAGTTTTTTTAGTGTTTGGTGTATTTTGGGGTATGCTTTTGTGTTTTTCATGTTTTGGTTTTGGTATATGTCTGCGTATGTTTGTAGTATTTCTTCATCATGTGTCATGTTTTCTATGAATTCTTCGAAGTTTATTTCTTCTATGTTTTCATGTTTTATTGGTTGGTTGTGTTGTTTTAGTGCTTGGTTGTATGCTAGGGCTGATTGGTAAAATGTATTTGCTAATGTTCCATCAAAGTCGAATATGTATAGTTTTCGCATGGTGTTTTTTCTCTCCTTCTTTTTTTTTATATTTTTATTTTTAGTATTTCTTCAGGTTTGTTTATTATTTGTGTTGGGTATGGATGTTTGTAGTCTTCAGGATTTCCTTCTCCCCACGTATTTAGTATCATTTTAATTTTTGCATTTTGTGCTACTTTTATATCGTTATCTTTATCTCCTAGGTATACTACGTTTTCACGTTTTGTTTGGGTTTTTTGTATTATTTCATTAAGTCTTGTTGGATCTGGTTTGTCTGGTATTCCTTTAATGTGTCCTGATATGTATTTGAAGTTTATTGTAGAGTAGTGTTTTTTTATACTTCTTTCTAGTTCTTTTTGGTCTTTATTTGAGCATATTGCTAGTGTTGTGTTTTCTTGGTTTTGTAGTTGTTTTAGTACTTTGATTATTCCAGAGTATGGTTTTGTGTTGGGTTTTTCGCATTTTTCATATATTTGTAGGTATGTATTATATAGTGGTGAGTCTTTTCCTCCACCATTTTCATAGAGATATTCTCGAAATTCTCTGTATATCATGTTTTTTGGGTTTTTTGTGTATGGTTTTTTGTTGTGTTTTTTCAATGCTAAATTTACACAATGTATTGAATCTACTATTGTATCTTGTAGCATTCCATCATAGTCGAAGATGTATAGTTTTTGTTTCATTATTTATTGTTTTTGTTTTTTAGTAATATAAAATATTAGTTATAAAAAAAAGAGAAATGTTTTTTTTTTGATTTTTTTTCTAAATATTCTTTAAAATAATAGTTATAAAAAAAAGGAGGGGATTGTGGGGGGGGGGTGAGTGTTAAAATTAAAGTACTTTTATGTAAAATTAAATATTACTTTTTTTTTGGCTTTGTAGAAATCTCTACTTTTTTTTAAAATATAATGAATATTTTATTTTTTTATTATAAAAAAATAGAAAAGATTTTTTTTCTACAAAGCTATTATTTTTTTTATCCTTCAACCATGATTAGTTTTCCTGTATTCGGGTCTTTATATACTTTTCCCATTTCTGTATATCCTTTTCCTGAACTTTCTGTAACATTTGGCGTGTCTGCTAGTTCTTCTCCTTGATCTAGATTTGTTGCACTTTTCATTTTTTCCATCATGTTGTTTTTTTCATCTTGTGATGCATCTGAGAATATGATACTTTGCATATTCCAGCTCATCACAACAAATATTAGAAATCCTACTGCTAAAACTAGCATTGCATCTACTAGGTTTGAAGTTCCAGACATTGGATCTGCATCTGTGTTTATTGCTCGTCGTCTTTTACTTCTTACCATTTTTAATATTCCTCCTGTTTTGTATGATTTAGTGTATCTAGGATTGCATCAGATAGTATGTCTAGATCTGATATATATTTCATATACCAATTTTTTCTTATTCTTCCTTCAAAGTATGCTAGTGCTCCTGCTCCTATTCCAACTATTGTTGTGTTAAATGCTACAGTTAATGAGTTTGCTAGTGTATTTATATCTCCGGTTCCTAGTGCTGCTAGTCCTGGTCCTAGTGGTATGAGTGTTCCCATAAGTCCTAGTGTTGGTCCTATTTTTGTGATTATATCTGTTTTTCTGAGTTTATTATCTATTTTTTCTTCTTCATTATCTATCATTTTACATGCTAGTGCTTCGCGTGTTTTTGGTGTTAGATCTTTTATATCTGCTATTTCGTTTAGTATTTTTTTATCTGAGTCTGGTAGTTGTGTGTTTGAATTTATTGTATTTTTTATTTGTGTTGGTGTTTGTGATTGATTTATCTGATATATTAGTTTTTTAATTTCAGGTAGTGTGATTTTTTTTCGTGATCCATACTCTGCTATTAGTGATCCTAGATCTATTACGGCGAGGATGAAGATTATAAGTAGTATTATTAGTACTGGTATTGTTAGACTTTGTGCAATTACATCTAATGCTCCGGTTAGTATACTTCCTCCAACTACATCTATTGCCATTATATTTTTCATCTCCTGCTAAAATTTTTATTTTTTTTTATTATTTTTGGATGTTGTTCTTTTTTCCTATTATTATTCCTATTATGAGTAGTATTAGTGTAAATATACACATTATTGTTAGTGATTCTGGTATTATGGTTATTTGCTGGTATTGTTTTGATCCTATGTTTGTAAGTTCTGGTATTAGTAGTGCTTCAATTAAAAAGTATATTCCTGCATATGTCATATAGTTTCCTAGTGTTATCTGGTATGGATTATGTTTTGCTTTTGTATGTTTTACTATAAAATATCCAACTATTATTATGATAAGTAGTGTTATGCTACAAGCTAGGTAGAACTTTGTAATTTCATCATTTAATGTTGTGTTCATACTTAATGTTGTTTCTATAATTATTAGTAAAAAACATGGTGCTGGTGCTATTATTGACTGTTTTATTGACTTTATAGTATTTTTTGAGTGTGTTCTCCATTCATGTATTGTATCAACACCTACAACTAATAGAAATACTGAAACTATTAATAGTATTATCTGATTATTTTCACCTATTATTGGCAGTAATTGTTGT
Source organism: Methanosphaera cuniculi (assembly GCF_003149675.1). Classification (NCBI taxonomy): domain Archaea; kingdom Methanobacteriati; phylum Methanobacteriota; class Methanobacteria; order Methanobacteriales; family Methanobacteriaceae; genus Methanosphaera; species Methanosphaera cuniculi. The sequence goes on from NZ_LWMS01000031.1 coordinate 88,060, forward strand.
GTGAATGTTGTTGTAAGTACTGATATTATAAATACACCAAGTGCATATAATAGTGCAATTGTTAATGTTATTTTTTTAGATAATTTTGCAAGTGCACATACTAATGCTATATTTACTCCAAATATAAGTATGGATATAATAAGATTAAATTGACATAGAATATTTATTATATTCATTGTTTTTTATCCTCGTCGTTTCATTAATACAACACCACAACCTAGTCCTATTATAAATCCTATTATAAGTCCTGCGATTAATGGTATACTAAAATTTGAATCATTTGTATTATTTGTTTCATCATTAAGTTGTGTTGTATTTATTGATTCTAGTTGTTCTAATGCATCTGTTATTGTCTGATTATTAACATCATTTACTATTAATAGTCTATTTTCACATTCTGGGTGTTGTTTTATGAAGTTTTCAGCAGTAGTTTGATATGCTGTTATTAGTATTGTTTTATTTGTATTATTTATCATATGTTCTAGTTGATGTTCAACTTCACCTTCTGAGGTAAACTTATATACTGATATATTTATACCAAGACTATCTGCTATATCTTTTACTTCAACTCCATTATTTTCATCTGCTATTACCATTCTATCAGCAGTTACATCCACACCATGTGCATGTATTGTTGTAGTTAATAATAATAGCATTAAAAGTAAAGTTACACTTTTTAATTTCATTTTATTATTCCACCTTCTTTTAGTAATTCTGGCTTCATATCTTTAAGTAATCGTATTATTATTATATTAAATATTCCCTCAATTATACTGATAAATAAGTAAAATGGTACTAATGATGCAAGAAGACTTTCAAAATTCATAGCTCCTGCAATTATAAGTTGAGCAACTTGTGTAAATGTTGCAAACATTATACTTATTAATGTTGCTAGAAATATTGCAACAGATTCATTTAATTCTATAAATATTTTATAGAACACATATGTAGTAATTGTTATAATAAATCCCATTACAATAAAATTAGCTCCAAGAGATGTTATACCACCCATTGAAAGAATTAATGCCTGAGCAAGCAAACTAATAAATGAAACCATCAATGTTTTAACAGGTCCAATTATAAGTGTTATTACAGGTATTAAAAAGAAATGAATTGGTATTCCAAGAGGTGATGGTACTTGTACAGCTGAAAGTATAAAGCAACATACTGAAAATATAGCAATTTTTATCATGTCTTTTGTTTGAGTTTTATCATCACGAAATTTATAAAAGAAAAAACATAATATTAATACTGTTATAATCCAGTACACTATTGCTTGATCTAAGGGAATAATTCCATCTGGAAGATGCATCTATTTACCACCTTTATATTTTGTTCCAATTATTGCAATTACAACAAATCCTACAAGAAATGCAAGTACTGAAAATAAAATATTTTTAAATGTAAAAAGAGAATTAGTAAAATTACTTGTATCATTTGTTGTTGTATTATTTGTTGATGAATTTATTTCCTCAGGTGTTGTTGCATTATCTAAACTACTATTTTGTGAATTTACATTACCATTATCTTTTTGAGATCCACTACTACTTGAATGAGTACTACTAGCTTCAGGTGTACTACTAGATCCACTACCACTACTACTACTACTTCTAGTTGCATATGATTGTGATGATGATACCTTCTTAGATGATGTATAACTCTTCTTAGATGATGTATAACTCTTCTTAGATGACGAACTACTACTACTTGAATGTGAACTACCACCTGAACTACTACTACTTGATGTAATTTCTTCAGGATACTCAGCTCCATGACCTGGATGTGCTGAAATTAATGATAAAGATGCTGATAAAATTACACATAAAGTAATTAGAAAAATAAGAATTTTGTTTTTAGGCTTCATTTTTAAAGGTTTCACCTCCTCCAAAAAAAGAGAGCTAAAACTTTTTTTTGGATTTAATATTCTTCATGTTATATAAAAACTTTTAATAACAAAAAAAATAAACAATTTTTTTCCTTATATTATTAAAAAAAATATTCCTTTTTTTATAAAGTAAACTAAATTTTCAAATGAAAAAGGGGGGGGATGTGAGGATTTATAAGAAGATTACTCTTTTTATCTTCTACTTCTTACATATCCATAACCTGCTAATGCTCCAAGAATACCAATTGCAATAATTACATATACAACAGTATTAACATTATCAGATTTATTTTGTGATTCTGAAACTTCATATGCTTTAGCATTACCTTCTTCACCTTGAGCTGAATCTTCTGATGCTTCTGCAACTCCAAGATCTGCAGTTGCTTCAAGAGACATTCCAGGTGCTACTGCATCATTATCAGAACTACCACTACTTTGTCCAAGATTATTTGAACTTGATGAAGTTCTACTTGCAACAGCTGAATTTGTAGAAATAAAGTTATTATTATTTGAATGTGATCCACTATTTGGGAATTTTTGTGATCCACCATTATTAACTAAATTATTATTAGTATTTGTATTAGTATACTCACTACTATTATAATTTGTATTAATAAGTTTATCTCCACTTGTAAGACTTATTGCTTGTTGTTTTGTTCTATTTTCAATACCTCGTATAAATGACATTGAATCAAGATTATCATTTGTTCCAGCTTTAAGTTTTGCATATTCATCTGCTGTAATCCATTTTTCAGACATGGGTGTAACTGCATAGTTTTCAAGAACATCTTCATTAGGTTGTCCATGATAAATAGAGTTATATGCACGTATTTGAGCTGCACGTTTTGCATCAGATGTTGCATATTTACTTGTATCAATTGTAGCCCATTTAAAGTTCATGATTACTGCACGACCAACATTAAGTTCATTATCCCAAATAACAAGAACTCCTTCATCTGTTGATCCATCTTCATGATCAATTTTTTCACCAGGTATTTTCTGTGACATGTAACTTCCAAGTCCAGGAGAAATACCAAGTAAATATTCTAATGAATCATCTTTACAATAAATTGAATTTGCTATATAGAAGTAACTTTCATTTTCATTTAATGGATAATTATTAAGTATATAATCTGACATAAAGAATCCTGGTTGTACACCCGGACATGCATGATTGTGGAATAAGAAAGAACAAAGTTGTCCAAAGGTAATTCCATTAGACCATGCATTTGTTATACTTTGAATACTATTATAATTTCCATCAGGGAAAATTTTTCCTGCTATAGCTGTTTGATTTGAATTATTAAGTGATTCAATATTAATATTAATAATATGTGATCCTTCATAATCTGTAATTAAGAATGAATCATTACTAGGATTATATCTCATATAAAGTGACATTAAATCGCCATTATCTTGATGTAATACAAATGCAAACCAGAGTGATTTCCATATAGCATTATGATCAGGCATAAGAGTTTGTCTGTATAATCTTGATCCAAGTTCTTGGAATAATCCATCCCATACAGCTTCTGTAGTTTGTTGTTCCATATATACGTGTCCTGCTGTTGTCATAACTGCAAGATTTGGCATATCTTTTATAAGATCTACTCCTAATTCATTTTTGAAGTAGTTTTTAGCTAGTGTAGATGCACGAACTCCAATATTTTTAAAATCATCATATGTACGATTTGTACGATCAGCTATTGAATTTGAACGTGTAGCATTTGGAAGATCGAGAGATTTAAGATAATTATAATCAAGTCCATGAGCATGTATAGCTTTTACACGTACACTTCCTGCATTTGTTGCATTTGCAACTGTTACAGGATTTGTTAGATCTGCATCTAATCCTATTAGATAATAATATTGTTCTTCAGTTAAATTATCTTTTTCAAGTACTATTGAAACTAAACTTTCTGGGTTGGTGTTTATTTTATTAATCCACCATGAGTTGTATTTTAGTTCCTCTAGTGTACCGGTAAGTTCTATTCCAGTTTCTTTTGTAAATAATTTTTTATTTTCATCGGTGTTATATTTCATTACTATAACTGTTCCGTAAGATGGTGTTGTAAATTCATATGAGTTTGTTTGAGGATTATATTCAATTGTTCCTTCATTCCATCTTATGAATCCCATCATATTAGGTTCTGCTCCACTTTTTGTGGTGTTAAATCCTACATAACTTCTTTTTCCTGAGGTTGCATCTAGGAAGTATAATACAGCATCGCTTGCTGAATCTCCTGGCATACCTAGTACTTTGTAAGATGTTTTTTCAGCAGGTAGTGATCCTAGTGTTGCAGTTTCTGTTATTGGTGGGTAGTATTGTAGTAATGCTTCTGTTATTGTGTATCCTCCAAGAGTTCCTTCACAGATGTGTCCGTGGAATGCTGCTTCTTGAAGTACAAGGTATGAAACATTATGATACCATCCATTTGCAAGACTTGCAAAAGAGTATGAATCTTCTTGTCCTACTGATTTATAATATGAATTCCATTCTTTACGGGTCATATTTTCGGATATGGTTCCAAGATATGAATATTTTGTTGATGAGTTTAAAAATACTATTGCATTCATGTTACGACCATTTCTTACCACAAAACATGTGTCTATTGGATCGTTTTCGGTTTGTCTTAACATGAGCATGTTTCCTTTACCATTTGATACTGTTCCATTACAATAGTTCATGATTGCTTCTATTATATATTCAGATGCTTCATTTTTGTATGTTGGAACTCCAGCTGAAGTTATTACAAGTATATCATCTGCTTTTGAAAAATTAAGTTTACTATCTGCAATAATTGCGATTTTATCTCCGTATTGATAGCTTTGTGTTGCTTCAAGGTTATATACTAGACCTTCATTTTGTGTTACATTGAAAGTTTTTGTTTGACTTTTATAACCTGGTGCAGATAATATTAAATTAAATGTTTTTACATCATCACTATGGTTTACAGCTATTGTGTAAATATTTAGATTTTTATCATATTTCTGTGATGTTGTAATATTTTTGTTGTTTATTTTTGCAGATACAGATGGTGTGATTTTACCATTATCATTTTCATATTGATATTTTACACTAACATTTACTTTTGATGTTATATTTTGTTTTATTTCATCATTAATAGTAGTGTCATCTGTTGATGTAGTTTGTGTGTCTGCTGTATTTGTAGAAATAGTTGTAGTGTCTGTTGTGTTGTCTGCAGCTGATACTGTTGCTATCATGATAAAGAAAATAAGTATAAATACTCCCATTATTTTCTTATTATCCATAGTCTTTTTAACCTCCTTTATTCTTTTTATGTGGAATAATAAGTAATGTTCCTTCTTTTAATGGTAAGGAGGATTTTTAGTTGTAAAAAATACTTTTTTTTATTATTTAATAAAAAAAGATTAGTATTACAATTTAAAAAAAGATTATTACTTATTACAATAATAGTCTTTAGTAATACAGCATATATATTTTTCTATTAGAAACAAAAAAAAATAAAAAGCCAATAAAAAGAATAAAATAACAAAATAACTATACATATATTATAAAAAATAAAACAATACATAATAACTAAAAAAATAAAAAAATAATATATAAAAGGATACATTAAAAAATAAAACAATACATTAAATCACATAAGATACTAAAATAGATTATATTTTAACTTTAAAATAAAAATAAAAAAACAAAAATTAATTTAACTATAAAATAAATGATTTAAACAATTATAAACAAAATGTATATAAATCTTAAAAAATAACAACTACCCCTATACCAGATTATTATAAAATCAATTAAAAATCAAACAATAGAAAGAGTATTACTTTTTTTTGAAATACATATTAAAAAAATAAATATCATTAATTTTAAACTAAAAAAAAATAAACCCATAATAAAAAAAAATATAACTATAATAATCCCTATTTCTTTTTCATATACTTTATTTTGATTTTATAATTTAAATGGGAAATATACTTTTTTTTCATCTTTCAATTTTTTTAATCACTAGATTAAATTATTTCTTTCAAATAACAATTTTTACTTAAGATAGAGAAAAAATATTTTCTACAAAGCCTCTTCTTTTTAAATAATTCTTATATAATAAAATTTGATAAAACTTTAGTTGTTAATTAAAAATAAGATTAAAAAAAAAGAAGAAGAAAAGGATTAATGGTGTATATAATTTTTTTTTATCGTATGAAGTTTGTAAAGTTGATTTGTTCTGGAAACTCTGGTGGATTGATTCCTACTTCTTTTCCTGCTTGGATGCATTTAAGGTAGTATGCCATGTTTTTTCCCAGCATTTTTATTATTTGTACCCCTTCTTCATCTTCATATAGTTTATCTGGGTTTTGAGCATCAGTATGTATCATATTCCAGTACCTAGTTGATATGATTGGCATTTGGTTTATTCCATAGTATTTGTTTAATTCATCATATGTTGCTGTTGTTCCTGCCCGTCTTGCAGTTATGATTGATGCTACAGGTTTAAATGAGAAGTAATCTTGGTGTCCTGCTGCTGATGCTGAGAAGAATACTCGATCCATGAATGATTTAAAATTTCCTGCCATTGATGCATAGTATACTGGTGTTGCAAATATAAATCCATCATAGTTTTTCATTTCTTCTACAAATTCATTTACACAGTCATCTGTGATTATACAGTGTCCTAGTTCACCACATTTTCTACATGATATACATCCAGATATTGGTTTTGCTCCTGTTTGGAATATTTCTGTTTCTATATTTTCTTCATTTAGTGTTTTTTCTACTATTTTTAGTGCCTCGTATGTGTTTGCCCGTGCTCTTGGACTTCCATTTACTAGTAGTACTTTCATATTTAATTTCCACCTAATATTTTTTTTTATTAATACCTATATCTTTTTTTTATATTTTAAATTTTATACTTTTAGTTTTTTTTTATTATTTTTTGGCTTTGTCAAAAACTTTCTGGTTTTGGAATCATATTATTTTATAGTAAAAATAATTATTTGTAAAAAAAGGATTTAAATTAAAAAATAAGTTAGTAAAATTAATATAATTTGAGGAAGTTAAATTTTAATATGATAAACAAAAAAATAACTTTCCTCAATAATATATTAGATGTAATTCCATATAAAACTTTTGATTTTATTAAAAAATGTTTCAAAAAATATTCAAATAGGTTTTAAGACTCAAAAAAATAATTATGAATTATTTAATGAAGAAAATATTGATTTATATAAAAAATCAGTTTATTTAGAAAATAATAAATCGATTTATCCACATTGTGGAAGTAAAAACAATACAAAACACGAATATACAAAAATTAGTAGTTTTAGAAGATGGGGAAGTAGAAATTAAAATATTAAGATATAAATGTAAAAACTGTAAAAAAACATTTAATACAGATTTATCTGAACTTGTTTTACCAAATTGTAATATTACAATTCCAGTAATAAATGAAATACTAAAATTATTCTCTATTTACGGATCTAGTATCTATAAAATAAAAAATAACTTAAAACAAAGCTTTAACGTAGATATTTCATACCAAATTATAGAAAACATTATTTTATCATACGAATATAAAAATAAAGCAGAATCATGGACGTATTCAGGGTATTATTCATTTGATAGTCTTTGGGTGAAAATTAAAGGAGGATGGAACTATCTTTTTGCATTATCAGACACTAAAATGAATACTATTGTAGCGAGGGAAATATACTCGGATGAGTCAAAAAAGAATGTTAAAGAGTTTTTAACAAAATCAACACAAAATCAGAAAAGAATATCAATAACAACAGATTTAAAAATAGATTACAGACAACCAATAACAGATTTAAAATTTAAACACCAATTTTGCATATTTCACACGAAACAAAAACTAAATAGAGATATACACACATATATAACCCAAAAAAAAGTAGATAAAGAAGAAAAAAAAGAAATTATCAAAATTAAAAAATAAATATTTGAAATACTATATTATAAAGATATAAAACAAGCAATAAAAAAACTAAATGAACTTGTTAGTTACGCTGAAAGCGTAAAAAGTGTTATTTCAGATATAATATGGAAATTCATTGTTCCTTATTTTAAAAACTTAACATTTGCAATTGAAAATAGAAATATAGTATCTACAAACAATAAAATTGAAAATATGTTTCAAAAAATATTTCCAAAAGAAATTAAAAAAAGGATGAAGACAATAAAAGGTGTTTTAACAAGATTTAGCTTAAAACAAAATTATTGGGACGCTCATAATAAAGTTTAAAAAAACCCAGAAAGTTTTTGACAAAGCCTATTTTTTTCTTATAAAAAGCTTAATATAATAGGAGAATATTTTAATATAATATCTCAAATAGTTAATATAGATTTATTTACTAAATTTATTAATTAAAAAAAAGTTTTCAGATAAAAGTTGGATGTGAAATTATAAGAAAAAAAAATGGGAAAAAGAGAGGGAAAGGAAAAGTATAATAATATTTTTCTCTTAAATTTTTTTTTGATATGGAAAAAAGAGAATTCCCCTCATCCTTTTTTTTTCTTTTCTTAATTAGTTTTTTTTCTTCTAATTTTTTTTTATATTGGACTACTTTTTTTTATTTTAGGTTATATATGGAAGCTATTGCTCTGTCTTTGAATATTGTATATATTCCAAGTAATACAAATAGAGCTATTAAAATTAGAATTTTTGTTAAAATTGAAAATTCTATTGGGAAGCCATATGTAAATATCAGAGTTATTAAAGCAACAGTGAAAATTATTAGCATGTATGATCCAAGCATTACTATTAATATTACCATAAATAACTTAAAGTATATACTTAATCCTATTTCTTTAATTATTAAAAAGATTTCTTTAAAATCAAATGCCTTAATTATTGAATTATTTTTTATCATATTTACAGAACCAATATTGCATAGGAATATTCCAATTAAAAGTAACATTAACTCAATTAAGAATAGTTGAAATGTCAATGTTTCATATAATGGTAATTCACATATTAATGCTATTATAGCTGGCAGAAAATATATGAAAGTTACAATTAATAGTTTTATCCCATTTATAAGAAATTTTAGATTAAGTTTTATTGGCGGTATTTTCTCTGAAATATTTATTGTTCCATTTAAACTTTCTTTTATTATATGATATGAGTATCCTTCAATAAAAAGTAATGGTATGATAAATATACAAAATAAACATGTTAGTAGTGGAATACTTAGCATGATACCATTTATGAATAGTTTATGAGTCATATATACTGGTATTAGGATACTTATTATGTATAATACACTAAGTATTATAATTGACTTTTTATTATTATTTGTATATTCTGTTGCATCTTTTAAAATGTCAAAAATCATTCTGAATTACCTTCTAAATCTAAAATAAATACATCTTCTATGTATTTTTGTTTTAAAATTTTTGTTATTTTATAAGCAAGTACTAAGGAAGGGTTATATCTCCCATTTTCAAGAGCATTTATTGTTTGCCTGGTTACATCAGCTAATTTTGCTAGTTCTTGTTGACTTATTCCCATCTCTTGTCTTAAATAACGTATTTTTGTCTTCATTTATCTATGGCCTTTGTCTTATTTTTTCTTTAGTATTTATATTTCTAATTTATGTTTAACTAAATTTATTTATATTTTGGATTAAATATCCTTTTTTTTTATCTTAGCAATAATTTTTTTTTCTTCTTTTTCTTTTTGATTATTATAAAAATTTCCTATTTAACTTTTTCTATCTTTTTTATAAAAGCACGATACAAAGGAGGGAAAAAAATATATTGATAATTAAGAAATTTTTTTATAATGGAACACTTGTTTTTTTGAAGTATATCCATGAAAGTAGTATGCTTATTATTGCTATAGATCCTACTATTGCTACTGTTATTGATGGACTAAATCCAGTTGGTATTAATGCTTTTTCAGACGTAAATAAATACAGAATACTTGTTGTTGGATAATATATGGAAAACTTATCATTTAAAATCATCATACTTCCTAGTGAAATTCCCATACCTATAATTATAGGAGGAATTATACTTTTAAATAGTAATGTTATAAATACTGCAAGTAATGATACTAAACATAACATAAAATCTGCTAGCATAACACTCATAAATGATTGAGCTAGTAATTTTGCACTTAAACCTGGTGCATGAAATACTAATCCTATTAGAAGTACTAGTATTAATGAAATTAAAGTTAATAATAAACTCCATATTATGTATACTATGATTTTTGATGTGAAATATTCACTTTTTGTTATCTGTGTTGTTAGTATTGCTTTTATTGTATGTTCTTTATATTCTCTGTTGAAAATATATGATGCTATTAGCATATTTAGAAGTAATCCGAAGAATATACATAGATATGTTATGTTTTGTCCAAATAACTCGGCAAAATCCCATGTACTCACATTGTCTACTAATGCAAATTTTATGAGAACCATTAATATTAGAAGTGGTATTATACAACTTCCAAGTAGAGATATTCTAAATACTGATGATCTTTTTAGTTTTAAAAATTCACCTTTTACTAAGTTAAACATATGTATTCATCCTCCATTGGAGTTGTTTGTTCTATGTCGTTTGTTTTATTGATGAAGTATTCCTCTAAGTTTTCTATTATTGGTATTGCTGAGTAAATGTTTATTCCATGTAGTGTTAAGTTTTGTATTATTGTTGGTACTTCTTTTTTTTCTTCTACATATATTGTGTTATTTTTTATTTCTATTTTCTGGTTTTCTGTTAGTATTTCTTGTGCTTTTTCTATTTGATCTACTTGAATTTCTGTGTATTTGTAGAGTTTTTCTTTTATATCTTCTATTTTTATTTCCTCAATTATTTCTCCATGATTTATGATTCCTATTCTATCTGCTATTTGTTCTATTTCAGATAAAATATGACTTGATATTAGTATTGTCATTCCATATTCTTTTGACAAACTTTTTAGAAACATTCTCATGTCTATTATTCCTTTTGGATCTAGCCCATTAATTGGTTCATCAAGAATTAATAGATCTGGCGTGTTTATTATTGCGGTTGCTATTGCTAATCTTTGTTTCATTCCCATTGAATATTTTTTTACTAGTTTATCTTTGCTTTCATGTAGTCCTACTATTTTTAGAATTTTTTCAAGTTGGCTTTTATCAGGTTTTGTTTGTATTTCTTGAAAGTATTTGAGGTTTTCTAGTCCTGTTAGGTTTTCATAGAATCCCGGGTATTCAATTAGTGTTCCTATTTTTTTGAATATTTCATTGTTGTTTTCTATGTTTTTATTAAAGATTTTTATTTCGCCTTTGTCTTTTTTTATGAGTTTTGTCATCATGCACATTGTTGTTGTTTTTCCTGCTCCGTTTTTTCCTAGTAGTGCGTAGATTTCTCCTTTTTTTATTTTTAAATTTAGGTTGTTTATTATTGTTTTGTTGTCGTATTTTTTTGTTAGATTTTCTGTTTGTAGTATGTAGTCATCCATTATTTTTTTTACCTCCATTATTTTTCTTTTTAGATAATTTTTGTATAAAAGGTGGGGTATTGATTTTTTTTTAAGGTTTTATTTTTTTTTTTGTTAAATTTTGTATTTAAAATATGTAATATATAACTTACAAATGTAAATTATTTTTTACATATGTAAAAATTATATTACATACTATATAAAGTTAACTCTAATTACTCTAATCACATCTTTCTACAAAAAAAATAATAATAGCAATCAATTTATAGTATATCTTCATAAATTTACACCATATTATCATATAACTCAAGGCAATTAATGAATCATTAAATATTCTATTTGATGATAAATCAATAGTTTTTAGAAAAAAAATCAATTAACAAAAATAAGATATAAAATTTTAGAGAAACACCATACAATTTCTTAATGAAAAAAAAGTTTTATCTAAAATAATAAAAATAGAAAAAAAGAAATTTAATCCAATAAAAAAAAATAAAAAGTAGAATATTTAATTAAAATAAGAAAAAGGGAGGATAAATATTATAAATTAGTTTCTCTCTTTTTTATAATTTTCAATAGCTTTTTGTAATGCATCTGCAGCAAGATTTGAACAATGAAGTTTTACAGCTGGAAGTCCTCCAAGTTCTTCTGCAACGTCATTTCTTGTTATTTCATAAGCTTCATCAATATTTATTCCTTTTGCCATTTGTGTAATCATACTACTTGTTGCTATTGCTGCTCCACATCCAAATGTACTGAATTTAATATCTTCTATATTTTCATTTTCATCAACTTTTATATATATTGTCATTATATCTCCACATACAGGATTTCCCACAGTTCCTTCTCCATCTGCATCTTCAATTACTCCAGTATTTTGTGGATTTGTATAGTTTTCTATTACTTTTTGTGTATAATCCATTAGTTTAATCTCCTTTCTAATTTTTTTTAGTGTGTAGAGTTTATTACAGGTTGTTCAAATTTATCTCCAATGTATGTATTTGTTTTATTATCCCATAGGGGTGATATTTCTCTTAGATATTCTACGGTTTCAACTATTGCATCTACTATGTAATCTACATCTTCTAGACGATTTTCAGGACCTATTGAAAGTCTTAATGATCCATGTGATAATGCTGGTTTTATTTGTAATGCTGCTAGTACATGTGATCCTTGCAGGTTATGTGTTGAACATGCTGATCCTGTTGCTGCATATACTCCTTTTTGTGCTAGTTTTAATATTAAAGATTCTCCTTCAATTCCTGAAAATCTGATATGTACATTATTTGGTAAGCGATGTTTTAAGCTTCCATTAATGTATGAATCTGGTATTTGTGTTGTTATTTTTTCAATTAATGCATCTCTTATTTGTTGGTTATGTTTCATTGTTTTTTCAAGATTTTCATGTGCTATTTCTGCTGCTTTTCCTAGTCCTACTATTGCTGGTATGTTTTCTGTTCCTGATCTTTTAGAGTTTTCTTGTCCTCCTCCATGTATTAGTGGTGGTAGTGTTAGTCCTTTTTTAACATATAATGCTCCTATTCCTTTAGGTCCATTTATTTTATGAGCTGAAAGTGATAGTATGTCAATGTTTTGTTCTTTTACATCTACTGGTATTTTTCCAACACTTTGTACAGCATCAGAGTGGAATGGTATGTTGTATTTATGTGCTATTTCTCCTATTTGTTTTGTTGGCTGGATTGTTCCTATTTCATTGTTTGAATGCATTATGGTAATTAGTATGGTTTGTTCATTTATTGCATTTTCTAATTGTTTTAAGTTTATTAGTCCATCTTTATCTACTGGCAGGTATGTTATTTCATATCCATATTCTTCTAGGAATTTGCATGTATTTAGTACTGCTGGATGTTCTATTTGTGTTGTGATTATGTGATTTTTTGGATTTTCAGGTGTTTTGTGTTTTAGTTGTTTTAGTACTATTGATTTTATTGCTGTGTTATCTGATTCTGTTCCTCCACTTGTGAATATTATTTCATCATCTTCTGCATTTATTAGTTGTGCTACTTGATGACGTGCTTTTTGAAGTGCTCTTTTTGCTTTTATTCCAAGAAAATATAGTGTTGATGCATTTCCATATTCTTCTTTTAGATATGGTATCATTGCATCTAGTACTTGGGGGTTAAGTGGTGATGTTGCTGAATTATCTACATATATCTGTTTTTGACTCATTTTTATTTTTTCCTTTTTTATTTGATTATTAAAAAAATTAACAATGTTATAATTATTAACAATGTTATATTTTTACTATGAGGTATATAAAACTAACTACAATAAAAAAAAAATAATCAACAATTACAATGAAAAAAAAATATTACTAAAATCAGTGAAAATTAGTTAAAAAAAAGATTAAAAAATAAAAAAATAAGAAAAGATAAAAAAACCATTTATTTTTGAAATATATGTTAGTAAAAAAAAAGGAGAATTTAAATTAGCATGAAAATATTTTATTATTTTTTTTTGGTAGATAATAACTTAGAAAATACCATTTTCTTAGCATCTTCTTTTTTTTAGCCTAAATAAGTTTCCCTTTTTTTAAAATTTTATGTATTTTACAAGTATATTATGTGGATTATTATATATTCTTAGTTAACCAAACTATGAAAAGAATTTAAATCATTACTTTAAAACTTTATTCAATTTAAAGAGCAAAGTTATTATTCTTTTTATCCCTATTTTTTTCCTTTTCTATTAAAGAAGATATTTATAAAAAATTTAAGAGTATTTACTTTTTTGATTAATTTTTTTAAACTTTCAATTAAAATTCCTTTCTCTTATTACCTTTTCTTCATTTTTTATAAAAAAAAATAAATTTTTCATATTAAATGGGGTTATTTTACTTTCAAATGTCATTTTATTATTTTAAATAAAATCTGTTTTTTTATCTTAAAATCTCCAATACAAAAGAATCTAAATTTGTATTATAATAAAAAATAATATTTTACCAAAATAGAATACTAATCTTTTCTATTATTCATTATTATTTTTTTTTTATTATTCCACATATAGAATGATTTAACATTATTATTATTATTATTATTTTTCTTCTAAAAAAAAAATAAAAAAAGAATTAATTAAAAAAAAAGAATAAAATTAAGATTCTAGGAATAATTAAAAAAGAGATGTAGATCTTTCTTATTTATCCTATAAATAATAAAAAGAATAACCTCTTTAACTTCTTAATTATTTAAAAAATATTCTTTAATTTATTAATTTCTTTTCTTATATCTCCACTATTTGAATTTTTTATATTTTATTTAAAATAATCTAAAAATTTCAATATAATATACTTATTTTTTCACACACTTTTTTTGTGTCATAAGTTAGCCTATTTTTATGTCAAACTTACAATTATATATACATTTGGTATTATTTAAAATATTGTATTATATCATGATAAATAGAAAAAATAGTAACTAATATAAGATACATCTAATGAAAACTTTTTATTTATCTGATAAAATTATCAATATATGATAATATGAATTTTCATAAAATATATTTAAAACATAAAAAATTAAACAATCCTAAAAAAAAAGAAAGTAGAAAAAAAATAAAAGGTGGTTAAAAATATTTTCTAAAAAAAAGATTATTCTTTCCTTTTTTTATAGAAATGTTGGATATAATCTTATTCTTTTAATTTCATTAATATCTACATCATCAATAACAATATGTAATGTATCAAAGCCTAAAAACATCTTAGTATTAATCTTTAAAGTATCTGTTGCAATGATCTTATTATCCTTATCATAACATGTAGTTGCAATCTTAATTTCCTGACATTTTTCAGGATTTTTAATATGTATTTCACCTACAACTTCAACTTTACCATTTTTAATAAGAATTGATGTATTATCAATATTCATACCAACCTTACGCTCAATACCCTTAATTTGTTCAAGATATATGTTATTAACAAGTTTCTCATCAGTATATTGTAATTGTTTCTTCTTATTTTTTCGATGTGGTATTATCTTATCTTTAAAACTCTCCTTTTTTGTATCATTATCATCTTTTTGTTTTTGATATTCTCTTTTTATATCATCTTTTGTTGGTTGTTTTATATATTTACGTTTCTGTTGTTGTTTTATATTTGTAGATTCAGGTGATTTTACAGATTTCACTGTTTTTATAGGTCTATTTTCTTTTAGTTGTTTTAGTTGTTTTTGACTTATATTTATGAGTTCTGGTACTATAATTATTATTGCAACATCATTAAGATTAGGTTTTAGTGTTACATTAAATATATGATCTAATCCACGTACAGCCATTATTGCTGAATCTTCATCTATCTGTTTTTTATCTTTATTGAAGCATTTAACTGTTATTTTAACAGCATTCTTATTTGTTCGTTTATTAAGTGAAACATTACCTGTTATATGAAATGATCCTGTAAGATTATCAAGATCTAATGTTATATCTTTTATATTAATTCCATAATGATTTTCAAGTTTTTTATTTCTTTTAATCTTAGATTTAAGAGTATCTTCAATATGTCTTAATTTTTCAAGATCTGCATTTTCATCTATACTCTCTTCATCTGGTATATTGTCATCTTCTATTTCATCCTCATAGAAATCTTGTGGATATTGTTGTATTTCTTCATCATCATCATAGTATGAATCTTCAAGCTCATCAAGCACATCATGTTCTACTGTTATATCTTCATCTTCATCTTCAAAGATAATATGTCTTGTATCTTCTTCTACTTCATATACATCCACATAATTTTCTTCATCCTCATCTTCATCCATAAACTGATCATATGGATCATATATATCACTCATCTCATCATCACTACGTTGTTGTGGTGTATATATATTATTATCTTCATATTGTGCATCAGGATATATATCATTATTTCTATGTTCTTGTCTTATTTTTTCATAATCATCATCTGTGAAGAATATATTATCATCTTTATTTTCATTATCATTAAATGAAGATGAATCTTCTGGTTTTAGTAGTTCTTTTGCAAAATCATCCAGTTCATCAAATAAGTTAGGCTGTTTTTGTTGTTGTTTTCTTCTTTCATCTTCTAGTAATTCCTGTGCTACTTTAGCAGCATATTGATGAGATATTTCACTACGTGATAAATCATTACCATGATCAACCTGAATAAATAAAGGTTCACCACAATAAATACATTGATCCACATCATCATCATCATTTAGCTGACCACAATATCGGCATCTTTGCATAGTATCCTAACTTCTCCCCTTCGTCTTTTATATTTAAAAAAAAATTTTTTTTATATTAATATAAATATTTTTCATTCTATTATTATATAACTATTTAAAAATTGTTTGTTTAATAGTTTATTATATTTTTCATGTTTATTTACCATTTATTAAAAGATTTTTAAGTGTATATTATCAAAAAATTTTATATAATAGTAATTTATATAATTAAATTATATCAGGTAGTAATTATTTTACTAACTTAAGAATATCAAATAAGTATCTAAAATTAATAAAATAATTGTTATTTTGAAAAAAATAAAATATATTAAAATATGGGAGATAATTAAAAATGACAAGCAGACAAAAAGTATTTGATTTTATGCAAGAAGCAGGAACATTATTCATAGCAACCGAAGACGGTAAAAAACCAAAAGTAAGACCAATCGGATTTAAAATGATGGTAGATGAACAAATCTACTTTGTAACAGGAAAAAACAAAGACTTCTCAGCTCAAATGCTAAGAAACAGTAATGTTGAAATTGCATGTTGTGTAGGTCCTGAATTCTTACGATACTATGGACGTGTAGAATTTGATGAAGATGTAGATAAAACACTATACAAAGAAGCATTAAAAGTAATGCCACAACTTGAAGAATTAATGAACGAAGAAACTGGAGAAGCACAAATATTCCACATAACCAAAGCAACAGCAGAATTCCATAAAATGATGCAAATTGAACAAACATACAACTTCTTAGACTAAAAAGAAAGCTTCCTGCAAAAAAATTGATAAAGTAGTGATAAAAACAAACAAACACCTAACCACCTTCTTTTCTTTTTTTTTAACTTTTTTTTAAAAAATAGCATTTTTATTTTCTTTTAATTTAAAAAAAAGGTGTGATTAATATCTAAAATTACTATTT
This sequence comes from Methanosphaera cuniculi, assembly GCF_003149675.1. Lineage (NCBI taxonomy): Archaea > Methanobacteriati > Methanobacteriota > Methanobacteria > Methanobacteriales > Methanobacteriaceae > Methanosphaera > Methanosphaera cuniculi. The sequence goes on from NZ_LWMS01000031.1 coordinate 105,506, forward strand.
TATAGTAATATTTTCTAGTTTTTTTTATCAAGTATTTAAAAAAAAAATAAGTAATTTAAATTTTTAATATCTTAAGAATTATATTATTAAAGCAAATTCTTTTATTTAAAAAATAGTAAGTTTAATATTCTTTTTTTTATAAAATATTTTATTCGGATGGTTAAAAAAAAATAATTGAATTAAAAAATAAAACCAGATTAAATAGTTTTATTTTTATTTTTAGAATTCATTTTTTGTATAAAAGTTTTAAAAAAAGGTTATAAAAAAATTAAGGTTTTTAAATTAAAAGATATTTAATTGTATAGGTAAAAAGTTTAAGATGAAATTAAAATATTATAAAAGATATTATATTAGATTAGTAGATATAATATAATAATTGTAAGGAAAAATGAAATCAAATAAAAGATGAATTTAGATTAATAAAAAAAATAAATTATTTAATAAAAGGAGTGTAGAAAATATGGCAAAACCAAATAGAAGACTTAAAAGACCAGATAGACTAGGAAGATTATATAAATATAAAAGTGTTGTAGATGAAGAAGGTAATGAGAAAATATTAACATTACCTATTGAAAAAACAATAGAAGATAACTATGTATATCTTTATCGTGCAATGAAAGAGGATGAATACTATCTTATACCACAAGATTCATGCTTCTTTTTTAAAGAAATTGTAGCAGATGGAGAAGTTGTAGGATTTGCAACATATCGTCCAAGTACAATTGATGAAAATTCACTTATCATGCAATACTTCTATGTACTTGATGAGTTTAAAAACCGTGGATTATTAGAAGAAGAACTTGATGAAGCAACAGCATTATTTGAATCAAGCATACTAATACAATACCCATCACATGATATGGTTTCATCACTCATAAAACATAAACTAGCACGTGTATTTGATGATAGATTTGTAATATCAAAAATACCATTTGTAGTACCAATAGTACCTGTAATGGAAGCAATTGATGGAGTATATAGTGAAGCATATCCATATGGTGAAAAAATATATAGAAAATTATCATTAATATATGATCTAGATCTTTGTGCTGTAGTAGGACTTGCATCAGATACAGAGGAAAATGACTATGTTAAAGAAGTTGATCCTGATGCTGAAGATACAAATATGAATGATTATAATATCATAAGTCTTCCATTACGTATTGATGATGTAAAATATGGATGTATCCAAAAACGTAAAAATGATGCAGATTTAATAGATAATACATACTTTAAAAAAGTAAGAACATTACTTGATGAAAATGATGAAGTCATAGAAAACTGGTTATCAATAAGATAGTGTTCTTTTTATTATGTTACTAAAAAGAATCAATCATATTAAATGAATATTAAACTTTATATTTTATAAAGAAAGAAAAAGAAAAAAAACTTTTGGTTTATAAAAAAAAAATGAATATCTAATTTTTTATACCTATTTTTTCTTTTTTTTTAATCCTTTTTTAGGTGATATTAATGGTTAAAAATGCAGTTTATTACTATTCAAAAACTGGACATACTAAGAAATTAGCTGATGTTATAGCTGATGAATTAGATGTTGAAGCTCATAGTATTAATGAGGATGTAAATGATGATATTGACACACTATTTTTAGGTTCTAGTATTTATGGAAATAGTATTGATCCACGTTTAGTTGATTTTTTCTCTAAGCTTGGAGGTCGTGTAAATCGTATTGTTAATTTTTCAACATCAGGTATGGGACGATCTAGTTATGATGAAATTAAAGCTCTTGCTGAAAGTTATGGAATTAAAATGTATCCTGATGAATTTCATACACTTGGTGAATTTGCTGGTATAAATGCAGATCATCCAAATGAGGATGATTTAAAAAATGCACGCATATTTGCATCAAATTTTAAGTGAGATTAAAACATTCTTTCTTTTTTTTATTTTTATCCTTTTTTTGTGAATATAACATATTTTTTATACAATTTTTTATGAATAAATTTATATCAAATAAGAAATTTAACAATGTTATACTTAGCCTTTTTTATTATAACCAACAAACAAACATAATAACATCTACAATTAAATAATAAAAAAAATACAAATGGAGGGAAAAAATAAAATGTGTGAACTATTTAGTATAAGCTGCAATAAAAAAATACAAATAAACCAATATCTAAAAGAATTCTACAAACACTGTGAACTACACCCGCACGGTTGGGGACTTGCAATAATGCATGAAGATCATAGTGTAACAATCAAAAAACAACCAATAAAAGCAACAGAAAGCCAACAACTAAAAGAAATATTGTCCCATCCTATCAAAACAAAATGTGCAGCTGCACATATAAGACTTGCAACACTTGGAAACAAATCAAATTGTAACTGTCATCCCTTCAAAGCATTAGATGAGAAAAATACAACATGGACACTAATACATAATGGAACAATATTTAACTATCCTAAACTTAACAAATACAAAACACAACAAAAAGGAGTAACAGATTCAGAAAGAATACTACTTTACATAATTGATAATATAAACACTCATAAAGAAGATGAGTACTTCCAAATACTAAATACAATAATACCACAATTATCTAAAGGAAATAAATTAAACATTATACTATGTAATAAAAACATAATGTATGTACATACAAACTGCTCTAAAGGACTAAACTACCTAAAAACAGATAAAGGAATAATATTTTCAACACAAAAACTAGATAAAAACCCAGAATGGAAACAACTACCAATAAACACACTCTACATGATAAAAAATGGTGAAATAATACAAAAAGGAAAACCACATGAAAATGAATATCATATAAGTGATGAAAACATAAAATTCATGCTACAAAAAGTAACACCAGATCTAAGAGATGGAATAATACGAAACTTTAACATAAAAAATCCAGAAAAATATCTAAATTAAATAAAATGATAACATCTAATCTAAAAAAAGTATTCTTCTATAAATTAAATAACCACCCTTTTATTTTAACACTTTTTAAAACCCCTATTTTTTTTTATTTTATAACTAAAATAACCCATTATTTAAACTATTAAACTACGTCTTGGTTTTAGTTTTTATATATATTTATAATATATAAATAACATATATATACATACTTAAAAAGAAAAAACTATCTAATTAATAACTAGGAGGATAAAGAAAAATGAAAGTATTAGGAGTAGTAGGAAGTCCAAGAAAAAATGGAAACTGTGATGTATTAGTAAAAGAATTCTTAGATGCAACAGAAGCAGATACAGAATACATCTTCTTAAACCACAAAAAATTACTAGGATGTAATGCATGTATGGCATGTGAACACGGAGATTGTGTAATAGATGATGATGGAAATGAAATCATTGAAAAACTACTAGAAGCTGATGTATTAGTACTAGCATCACCAATTTACTATGGTGGAATATCAGCACAAGCAAAAACATTCATAGACAGATTCTACCAAATATCAAGAGGACCTGAAAAATCACTTGAAGGTAAAAAAGTAGTAACAATCATGACACAAGCACAACCTGAAGATGTATTTGGTGACTACATAAGATCACTTGATAAAATGCCATTTGGATACATGGGAATGGAAGTAATTGGAAATGTAACTGCAATGGGAACACAAGATCGTGGAGATAAAGAAGAACTTGCAGATTACATAAAACAAGTAAAAGAAATAGCATCAAACTTATAGAATGTTTTATTTTAACTTATCACCACCTTTTTAACTTTTTTTTTATATTCTTTTTCTAAATAACATTATCTTTTTTTAAAAAACTTTTATTTATACCCAAAAATTCATCTTTAAAATAGAAACTTCTTTTTTCATGCTCCTTTTTAAGTGCTAATAATTTTTATAATATTAAAATTAAATATTCTAATATAAAAAAAATATTAAATAACCAAATAAATGGAATTAAGGAAAATTGAAGACTTATGAATTTTAGAAAACTAAGACTCTTATCAGAAACAAATAAATTAGTTTTAAAAGAACTTAAAAATGTACTTCTGGTAATACTTATACTAATAGATTTTATAATGATCTTTGTAATTAGTATTGATGTTGTATCACCAGCATTATTCTCATTTATGGCAGATTTTGACTTATTTGTATGTTTCATGTTATTTTTAAACTTATTATTAGCATATCATGAATCACGTCAAACACCAAAACAATTTCTAAAATCACATATTATAGATATACTATCGATTATACCACTAAACTTCATATTCCTAAGATATCTTGCTGTAATAAGACTATATAGAATAATACAATTGCTACAAATATTCCAACTACTAAAAATTCATGATTTAAAAATATTTACAATAGGATCAATAAGCTACTTTGTACAAAATAGATTACTTAAAATATTAACAGTAATTATGATATTTTATGTAGTTATATCAACAATAGTACTAAATTACATGGATCCAGCATTAAATACAATATTTCAAGCATTCTGGTTTAACATAGCTACACTAACTGGAGTAGGATATGGAGATGTAACACCATCAACAATATCAGGAAAAATCATAGCAATAATGTCAATACTTATTGGAGTTTTTTTCATAAGTATCTTCACAGCAGCAATGTCAGCATTATACATGAGACAATCAGAAGAAGAAACAAAAAGTATGCTAGAAAAAAACATACAATTACTAAAAAAAGACAGACACATTCGCCGTGCAAAAATACACTCACTTGAACTTGATGTAAAACGAGTAGATGAACACATGCAACATCTAATAAATCTAATAGGAGAACAAAATACAATCATTAACAGACAAGATAGAATCATAAAAGAACATGAAGAAAAACAAAAACAACAAATCAAACAACTAAAACAACAACTAGAAGACAACACAACATCAATGAAAGACTGGCAACAACAAATCGAACAACTACAACAAGAACTTAAGAAAAACTCAAATACCATGCAAAAATGGGAAGATAAAAAACTTGATGAAATAATAACAACAGCAGATAAAATAGTTAAAAACCATAAAAAACAAGAAATAGTCGATGAAATACTAAAAAATAACGAAGAAACATCTGATAAAAACACAAATAAAACAGAAGATAAAACCACAGATGATAATGTAAAATCAGATGATAATACAAATACACAAACAGCTAACAAAGCACAAGATAAGTCTGATATAACACAAAATACTAAATCTGATGATAAAACAACAAAAAATACAACAAAAAAAGATTAAAAAAAAATTAATATAGAAAAAAAGATGAGGTAACTAATTATGAAACCTGAAGCCATAATAAAAATGGAACAAGAAGATGAAGATGAAGAATTCATAGGATTAAATGTAGATTCAAAACTACTAAAAATAGTACCAATAATATTTAAAAGAGAATCAGAAGTCACAGCATTCTATGATGGATTTCTTGAAACAATACAAAACACAAAAGTACTAAGAAAAAGCCAGGATAACAGAGCAAGAATGAATGAAGCATTCCTAAATGAACTACTAAAATATCATGACATAGACTACATTAATGCAATATTAAATGATGAACAATTACCTGAAGAAGAACTACTAGATCCTGATGAAGAAAAAGATGTAGATAAACTACTTAGAAAAACATTTAAAACACGTGATGAATTTAGAATGTTCATGGCATATATTAGTCAAAGTATGATGGAACAACATGATACACCAGTAGAAGCAGCAGCAAAAGCAATGAAAAGACTAGGAAAAACAGATACAGAAATACTAAAAGTAACAAGTGTAATAGATAAAGTATTTTAAAAAAAACATTGGATATGATATAATGAATGAAAATCTAGTAATAGAACACAGATATGTACTTGATGAAATACTAGTAGATGATGATAAAAAAGCAGCATTTCTACTAGGCTTTTTATTACGTAAACTTACACATATGGAGTATAAAGAACTTAAAGAAACACCATTTCTAACTAAAATCTATGAGATGAACTTAAGTCATGATAAGATAAGATCACTTTATCCTGTGATGATAAATGAAATACGAAAGTATGATGCAATATTTAAAGAACTTGAAGAGGAAGCATCAATAAGTCTGCTAAAATCAGATAAAAACTGGAATATAACAGATGATGAAACAAGCTTCTACTTCACACTTGGATATACTCTTGGAAGTGCACCAAACTATCATAGAAATGTAGTAGATAAAGAAATAACAAAGTAAGAAAAAAAAGGATAAGTTAAATACTCAAGTTATTTTATACTTTTCTTTTTTACCTTAATAAACACCCCTTAATCTATTACTCTTTTTTTTAACAATCTTATTTTTTCCTAAATTATTAATTAATTTTTCATATTATTTATTTATACCATTTTTCATAAAAATATAAACTATATTGATAAAACTTGTCTTTTATTTTTTATAATTTTTAAAAATTATTTTAATTTTAATTTTATTAAATAAATAAAAAAAAGGGCACAGATTTTTAAATAAAAAAAACCTAATAAAACGTGGAGAAAAATAAGTAACACTACTATTTTTTTTAGGAAATTGATCTAAAATGAAAAAACAAAATATAATAATTCTAATTGCTGTTTTTTCCATAATAATATCACTAACCACAATTAATGCACAAAATACAACAAACCAAGACACTACCAATGAAAACATAGATGATACTCTATCACAAAACTCAGATTTAAACACACAAAATACACTACAACCTACCACCAATACTGCTAAATCATCAATAAATACAACCCATAAAAATGCGAAAAAACAATACAAGGTAAGTAATTATCAACAACTATATAATACAATAGAAGATATTAAGGCAAACTCAACAAATATTAATGAAACAATAACATTAACATCAGGAAACTATGAAATAACAAATACTATAAACTGGGGAAATACCACACATAAAACACATATACTCAACATTAAATGTGATGATATCATACTTGATGGAGGAGAAACTCATCAGTTTATAACAGTATCAAATAATTACACATTAAATCTTGAAAATATAAACGTACGTTATTGTATGAATCTTAATGGAAGTGTAATAAATAACAATGGAACTATACATATACAAGATTCAAACTTCATTGAAAATGAAGGTGGATATGGAGGAGTAATATATAACACAGGAAACATTACTATAGATAACTCAGATTTCACAGAAAATATGGGAGTACTAGGAGCTGTAAGTTACAATACACAAAATGCAAATATGAAAATAACAAACTCCAAATTCACATCAAACAATGCACAACACTTCGGAACAGTATATAACAACCAAAATGCAACACTTACACTAGAAAATTCAATATTTACACAAAACACGGCAGAATTTTCAGGTGGAGTAATTTGTAATAATGCAACAGCAAAACTTATAATAAATAATTCAACATTTAACGAAAACAAAGCACTCTATGATGTTGCAGGCGTATGCTACATTAAAAATGGAAATGTAACAATAACCAATTCAAGATTTAACCAAAACCAAGCACCAGCATGGGGAGGAGCAATCTGTATAAAAAGTGGAAATCTAACAATTATAAATTCAAACTTTAAAGAAAATACAGCAGGCTATTATGGTGGAGTAATAAATGCAACAAATTCAAACATAAACATAACAAACTCTAACTTCACAAATAACAATGCAACAAATGCAGGTGCAATAAATGCATATAAAACTAATCTAACAATAATACAATCAATCTTTAATGAAAACATAGCAATAAATAAGACAACAAACACCATACAACTAAATAATACTAACCTAACATTAACTCAATCACAACTAATATCACAAAACAAACAAAACCTCTACATTTCACATGATAGTATAGCAATACTAAATGAAAATAACATAACAACAATTACACAAATTAAAAAAGATGTAGAAAAAACACTAACACTACCAATAATGGATGAAAATAGTAGTAATGTAACATTAAAAATTGATAATAAAACATACACACCAACAATAAATAATGATCAACTACAAATAAATCATACCTTTAATACATACCCACAAAATAAACAAATACCAGTAACATATCCTAAATTTTCAGATAATAACATAACAGTAACTGTTGAAATACAAAAAGAAAACATAACAGTAGATCAAATAAATCCAATAGAAGCTAAAAAGTATGATAAGATAAACATACCATTAAACATACACACATCTGATAATAAAACAGTAAATGAAAACTTCACAGTTACAATTAAAATAGATGATAAAATCTACCAACAAAACATTACAACTAAATCCATAATCCTTGATACATACAACCTAACACCAACACAACACACACTAACAATAATAGCAGAAAATCTAGAATACAACATAAACACAGTAACTACAACACTAACAATAACACCACCAGATATAGCTATAATACTAAATCCAATAATATCTACACATATGGATTTATTAAATGAACAAATAATCATACAAAATTGTGAAGATACAGCAACAGTAATATTTAAAATCAACGGAAATACACTAAAAGACAAAAATGGAGTACAAATAAAAACACATCCAAAAGATGGAATAGTAACATTAAACTATCAACTACCAACAACATACAAAAACTCAGAATACAACCTAACAGTAGTATATTCAAAAGGACGGATACGAGAAGAAAGCACAAACATACTCATACTACAAAAACGTGATGTGACAATGCCTAAAATTAATTATGAAATTATTAAAAACTCCACATTTAAAATAAACACAACAATAAAAGACACTACAGGAAAAACACTAACTGGAAATACTAAAGTATCAATAAAAATTAATGGAGTAACATATAAAACATTAACAATAACAAATGGAAAACTAGACACAGCACTAGACACCAGAAAACTAGGAGCAAAAAACTACACACTCACAATAGTAGTAGGTGAAAACAGTCAATATAACACATACAGATATGAAACCATACTATCTGTTAAACAACCAAAAATAAACTTACAACCAATAACAACCACCACAACAACTCTCCTAAAAACAACAATAAAAATAGATAATGCACAAAATAATGGAGTAATAATCTTTAAAATCAATGGAAAAACAATTAAAGATAAAAATGGACAAACAATAAAAATACAACTAAAAAATGGACAAGCAACAATAAACTACCAACTACCAGCCACACTAAGTGCAAAAAAATACAATCTAACAGTAGTATATTCATATGAAAATCTAAGAATTGAAAAAACAACCACACTCACACTAAATAAGATGAACACAAAAATAGAAAATAAAACATATAAAACACAAAAAAATACAAACTTAACACTAAAAACAACAATCAAAGATGCAAATGGAAAAACACTAATGGGAAATACAAAAATAGCAATAAAAATCAATGGAGTAACATATGAAAACCAAAAGATAACAAATGGACAAATAAACACAAAAATTAACACAAGCAAACTAAATAAGGGAAAATATATAATAACAATAATTTCAGGAGAAAACAACTTATATAACAAAAGTACATTAAATACTACTCTTATGATAGTATAGGTTGATAAATTTAACCTTCACCACCAAATACTTTTTTTTTTAAAATTAGAATATCATTTTTTTTAGTAATCTTTTTTTTGGGGTATTAGAAGAATAATATTTTCTTATTAGATAAAAAAAAACTTGTTTTTTTTTAATTATTTTCTTTTTTTTTATAAAATTTTATATTTATTTTTTTACAAAAATAATTATTATGTATTTCATAGAACTTTTAAAATAAAAATTAATTTTTTTTAGTTTTATTTTATAAATTAAGGTTTATAAATTCTACTTTTTTTGTTCTATGTATAAAAATTATATATAAAGTTGATTATATTATGATAAGTTATAATAAGAAAATTTTACTACTATTATTTATCATATTTAGCTTATTTATTAGCTTATCTTCCTTATCAGCTGCAGATGATAATGCAACATCAACATTATCAGATAAGGCTGTAACTCATGATAAGATAGTATCAGATAATAATGTGAAAATTGATGATAATAGTAATATAGAAAATACACAGATTCAATCAAATACAAAAACAGTGAAAAAAGAAGATAAATCAAATATTTTAGAACGTAATGTAAGTAGTTATAATGAATTATATGATACAATTAATAAATCATACATAATTAAAGATAAATCTTCTATGATTATTAACATGAAACATGGAAATTATAATGTTACTAAACCTATACAATGGGGAATAAAAGGACAAACTATACGAAATCTTACAATTAATGCAGGTAATATTTTAGTTGATTGTAATAATAACTCCCAGTTTATATCTATAAAAGCAGGATTTAATGTTAATTTAAACAACATTAAAATTAGGTACGCTAATAGTAGTCGTGGAGGAGCAATATATAATAATGGAAATATAACAATTAAAAATTCAATATTTCTAAATAACACAGCAACAAGTAATGGTGGAGTAATATATAATGATCATTCAAATATGACAATTATTAATTCATCATTTTCAAATAACAAAGCACAATATGGTGGATGTATCTATAATAATAATGCAAAAACATTTATTAATTCATCATACTTCTCATTTAACATAGCAAAACGTGGTGGTGTATGTTATACATTTGGTCTTTTAAATATAACAAGCACAACTTTTAAAAATAACATAGCAGAAGTTAATGGTGGATGTATATTTAATGATAAAAACACTACAATAATTCTAAAATCAAATTACACAAAAAACAAAGCATTAAACAATGGTGGATGTAACTATAATAATGGTCAAATGGACATACTAAAAACATCACTCACATATAATAGTGCAATTAATGGTGGAGTAAACTATAATAATAAAATTCTATCAATTGAATCATGCAACATAAACAACAATAATGCAACACGTGGAGGATGTAATTACAATAATGCAATACTTAACATAATTAAAACCACACAAAACAACAATAAAGCAACAAAACATGGAGGAGTAAACTACAACGATCATAACACCACAATAATCTCAGAATCTACACTTAATAATAACATTGCATCAATTAATGGTGGAGTAAACTACAACAACAATGGAGAAATATTAATCATATCATCCAAACATACAAACAACAAAGCAGAACGTGGAGGATGTAACTACAACAATAAAAAAATGAACATAACCAATTCAACCTTCACAAACAATAAAGCACAAGTTAATGGAGCTGTAAACTTCAATGATAAAAATATGAGCATAATAAGATCACAGTTTACTTCAAATACTGCTTCTAAATATGGAGGATGTAACTATAACAATCCAAAAACATATCTTAACATAACACAATCCAACCATACAAAAAACACAGCAGCAAATGGAGGAGTATGTGCAAACTATGGAAACATAACCATAACAAATTCAAACATGACACAAAACAATGCAACACGAGGAGGAGTTATATACAACTTCAACATTATAACAATAGAACAATCCACACTAACAAATAACAAAGCAACACAAAATGGTGGAGTAATATACAATGATAAAAACAACATAACAATAACACAATCAAAACTAGATAAAAATACAGCAGTAAATGGTGGATGCAACTATAATAACAATGGAACTTTAAAAATAGAAAACTCAAACCTAGACTATAATAGTGCAACACGTGGAGGATGTAATTATAACACAGGAAAACTTCAAATAAACAAAACAAACTTCACAAACAACAAAGCAGTAAATGGTGGAGTAAACTTTAATGAAAAAGGTGCAATAATTACCTCACTATCAAAATATCAAAATAATCAAGCATATAAAAATGGTGGAAGTAATTATAACAAAGCATCAATGCTAATTGAATACTGTGATTTAATACAAAACTATGCAAAAAATGGTGCAGCAAACTACAATACAAAAGGAACTTCAAATATATAATACTTTATTTGAAAAAAATCATGCAACAGAGTATGGTGGATGTAACTATAATGATAAAAATGCAGAATTATATCTAATTAATTTATATTCTGAAAACAACACAGCAAAAATAGCAGCAGATACATATAGCTATAATGCAACACTCATCATAAATAAAACACAAATGAAAAATAACAAAGCAGATGATCTTGCTGATAATATTGTAAATAAAAAAAGTGATAAATGTCTTTTAATAAACACAGAAACTATACAAGATAACTATAATAATCACATACAAATATATTCAGATAAAGCTCTTCATATACAAAATAATACATTTAATTTAACACTCAATGGTAAAGTTAATGTAAAAACTAAGTTACTTTCACCATTAAAAGATACAACAATATCTTCACGAATTAAGATACCATTTAAGCTAGGTTCAACAACATATTATGTAACTAAAAAATCAGATAATACATTCTACATGAACCATAAATATACAACACGTGGAAGTAAAACTGTTACAATAACATATCCAAGTTCAACATATAAAATAAATTTAAAAGTAAATATAAAATAGATAATATTTATATTCTAAAAAAAGAGAATGTATTAATCTAATTCTCCTCCTCTTTTTTTTATTATTTTTTTCATTGATTTTTTTTAAAATTTTATACCAATACCTTTTTTTTTGTTAATTAATTTTTTTCTCTAAAAACTATTAATTTACTACTTTTTTTAAGTTTATACAACACTAAGGGTATGAACTTATAGAGATTGTACTAATTATTATGGATAAGTTTTATTAGTTTAGTTTTATAGAGTTAATAATTACTTATTTAAAGTAAATTTATAGTTTAATTCTATTTTATTTGAATAGTTTAAAATATTTTTTATTTTTTTTTAAACAGCAAAAAGGATGGAATTTATTAGAGAAACTATGAAATTACTAATTATTTAAAAAAAATAAAAGATGAAACAATATTTTTTTTCTTGGAGGATGTGATTTTTAAATGAGAAATCATAGAAATATTTTTCTTATCTTAATTACTTTTAGCTTAATTTTAACACTATCATGTGTATGTGCAACTGATTTAAATAAAACACAATCAGATAATCTGGATACTATCACAACATATGATAATACAAATCAAGCTAATATAGATACACAAAAAGAAATTAAGCAAGAAACACAAATTAAAAAAGAAGTAAATAATAAACAAATTAAAAAAGCACAAAGTACAACTATAAAATCAGATGTAACAGGATATAATGACTTATATGATAAAATAGAAACAATTAAAAATAATAAAAACCCAAACCAGACAACAGCAGAATTAAATCTAAAACGTGGAAACTACAACATCACAAAACCAATTAACTGGGGAAATACAAAAGGAAACATAAAAACCCTTAAAATATATGCAAATAACAACCTATTTGATGCACAAAACAAAACACAATTTATAACAGTAGAAAATGGTTACACACTAGAATTATACAACTTCAAAATCAGATATGCCAACGCAACCAGAGGATCTGTAATCTATAACAACAAAGGAACAATAAACATATACGATTCAATATTCCTAAATAGTACAGCATTAAAAAATGGTGGAGTAATATATAACGACCATGGAAACATAAAACTAAAAAACAACTCCTTTTCCAACAACAAAGCAGAAAATGGAGCATGCATATACAACAACCAAGGAACACTAAATTTAACAAAAACATATGCATCATTTAACATAGCAAAACGTGGAGGAGTACTATATAACATACATGATACACTCATTATGAACTCAACATTTAAAAATAATAAAGCAACAGAAAATGGTGGAGTAATATACAATGAAAGATCAGCAGGAACAAACATACAATACTCCAACTTCTACAACAACACAGCTTTAAATTATGGAGGATGCATATACAATCTAGGACTATCAACTGAAATATATAAATCAGATATGATAGGAAACAAAGCAAACAATGGAGGAGCAACTGCAAACTATGGATATACAATGCTACAACAATGTAACATAAACCAAAACACAGCAACCAGAGGAGGTGCAAACTACAACCTCAGAAGTATGGACATAGGAAAAACCACACTCAACCAAAACAAGGCAACATTAAATGGTGGATGTAACTACAACGATAAACAAGCTGAAATACTAATATTAGATTCAACATTAAATGAAAACATAGCAAATACAAATGGTGGATGTAACTACAACAACGAAGGAAAAATAACAATAATAAAAACAAAAGCAAACAACAACACAGCAACACGTGGTAGTGTAAACTACAATCGAGGAGAACTAGGAATAGGAAACTGTAATCTAACATCAAATTATGCAACAAAAAATGGAGCAGTAAACTACAATGAAAAAGGAGAAATAACCATCATAAACAGCAAAATCACAGAAAATAAAGCAAATGAAAACGGAGCATGCAACTACAACACAAAAGATGGAAAAATCTACATAATCAACACCACACTAAACCAAAACAAAGCAAAAAGAGGAGCATCTAACTACAACCTTGGAAACCTACAAATACAAAACAGTACCTTTAATAAAAATACAGCAACATTAAATGGTGGATGTAACTACAACAACGAAGGAAAAATAACAATAATAAAAACAAAAGCAAACAACAACACAGCAACACGTGGTAGTGTAAACTACAATCGAGGAGAACTAGGAATAGGAAACTGTAATCTAACATCAAATTATGCAACAAAAAATGGAGCAGTAAACTACAATGAAAAAGGAGAAATAACCATCATAAACAGCAAAATCACAGAAAATAAAGCAAATGAAAACGGAGCATGCAACTACAACACAAAAGATGGAAAAATCTACATAATCAACACCACACTAAACCAAAACAAAGCAAAAAGAGGAGCATCTAACTACAACCTTGGAAACCTACAAATACAAAACAGTACCTTTAATAAAAATACAGCAACATTAAATGGTGGATGTAACTACAACGATAAAACAGGAAACATAACAATAGAAAATACAACATTTAACCAAAATAATGCAAACAATGGAGCTGTAAATTACAACCAAGGAAAAATCTATACAAACAACATAACATGCACTAACAACAATGCAAAAATTAATGGTGGAGTAAACTACAACTTAGGTGAAATAAACAATAAAAACACACACTACAAAAATAACAAAGCAGCAAACAAACAAAACATCAACTACAATAAAGGAACAATAAACTAGAAAAAAATATTAACAAAAAATATAACCACCCTACTTTTATACTTTTTTTTTTGAAATTATAATTACAAAAAAATAATCCTATTTTTTCTTTCCCCTTTTATTTTTTTTAAAATTTTATATTTTTTCTACTATTAATTTAGTTATTTTTAATTTAAGCTTTTTTAATTACTGTTTTTTTATTTTAAATCCTATCAAGGGGGGGGGGGAAAGCATATGTTTTAATAAATTTGAGCATTCTTTATATTACTCATTATTATATACCTGTTTTTTGTATAGATTTAATATAACTATTCAATCTTTGTTTAGTTTGATTAAAAATTTCTATAATGATTATTATTTCTTAAATTAATAGTTACATGGATCTTTTTAATCAATATTTTAATAATCCTTATTTTTGGAGGAAAATGATTTTTTATGAATAAGAATAGTAATTTTTTATTCTTAGGATTAACATTACTAGTTTTATTTGTATCAATAGGGGAAATTAGTGCTGTAGATATGGATGATTCAACAAACAACATCATATCAGATAATACAGTAGATAATAGTCATGATACATTAACAAATAATAATAAAATCACTTCAGAAAAAAACTTTGAAGTTAAAAGTAATGTAAAATCTGTGAATAAAAATGCAACTACACAAAAGACAATAAAGACTGATAAACAAACAAAAAAAGCAGTTGAAACAATACAAACTGCAACTGACTATGAAACACTAAAAACATCATGGAATAATATTCAAAATGATGGAGATAATACAACAGAGTACATAATAAATATTAAAAATGGAAAATACACATTTGATGAAGAACTCAAATCAAACAGCACATCAAATACGAAATATATCACAATAAATGGTGAAAACTGGGATCAAACAATATTTGATGGACAAAATAAGACAAGATTATTTAATCTTAATAACACAAACCAAGTAATCAAATTTAACAATATAACATTCATAAATGGATTTAATAACACCATGGGTGGAGCTATATATGTTAATTCAACAGCAGAATTTAATAACACAAAATTCATGAACAACACAGTATTTGCTAATGATAATAATACAAATACTCATGGTGGAGCATTATATATACGTAACCCAACAATTATAGCAAATTCAATATTTGATAATAATAATATTGAAGGTTTTAATTTTACATATGGTGGAGCATTATATTCAACTACTGCTAGTTTAGATATTTATAATTCTAGTTTCACAAACAATTACATAATAGACCATACTGAAGCTTCAAAGTTCACAGCTTATGGAGGAGCAATCTATATAAGTGCTAGTAAAACTGCACCTATTAAAATTACTTTATGTGAATTTATAAACAACACAATTAAAGCTCCAGAAACTCATACACGAAAATCAAATGGAGGAGCTATATATAACACAGGTAATGGATATGTTAATATTTCATTTTGTAATTTTATAGAAAATAAAGCAAACTTTGGTGGAGCAATAAACTTTCAAGATACATACGGTAAAGTAAGTGCAGATGTAATGGGTTGTGTATTTGATAAAAATAAAGCTTTAATAAACAGTACAAATATCTATAATAAAGGTAGTTATCATAAATTAAGTGATAGTGCTAATCTTTATATTGATAACTCAGATGTAACTGATATATTAGTTTTAACTAATGATAAAACTTCAAAATATGTATTTAATCAGAAAACAAAAACAATTACAATTAATTGTATGATTAGTTCAAGTACAGCATTTGGACATCTAACATATTTAGGACGAGGTTATTCTTTAGCTTTAAAATCATCAAGTGACTTGATTAATACAACAGGTCTAACATTTAATCATGAAAATAACTATTCACAAACAATTGATATTAGTAAACTTCCAGCAAATCATGAAAATATAACATTATATGTTGGAGATATAAAAGCTACAACAATTGTATATGACTATACAAATGTAACATTTAACAATATCACAGCAAAACCAGGAAGTACAATAACAATAAGTTCAACATTTAAAACATCAGATAACAAACTCATACCAAATGGTAAAGTAGCATTTAAAATCAATGGAAAAACAGTAGGACACACACAAATAGAATTTGGAACAGCAAAATTAAATTACACAATACCTGATAATTACTCAGAAAAAGATTACATACTTACAACTACATATGGTGGAAGTAGTAAATTCATCGAAGCACGTACTAATGCAACACTACATCTTGAAAAACTCGCTACAAAAACAAATCTAACAACAACTATTGAAGGAAATACATTAAAAATAACTGTAGATCCAAAAGATGAAAATGGAAACACAGTAAGAAATGGAAAAATCTGTGTAAAAATCGAAGGAAAAACACTACAAACCATAAAAATAACAGGAAAAACAACAGTTAACTTCACAATACCAAAAAGTTGGAATAACCGAGAAATAAAAGTACTTGCAATATATGGAGAAAATAATAACCATAAAGAAAGCAGAATGGAAATAAAAACAAAAATAACACTACCAAATACAAAAACAACAAAAACAGATGAAGCAATAAACAACTATTACGTATCAGCAAATAGTGGATCAGATTCAAATACAGGATCACAAACTAGTCCATTTAAAACAATACAAAAAGCAATAACAACAGTAACAAATAACAAACAACCAGCTAATATATATCTTGATGGAAATTTCAAAGGAGTAGGAAACACTAACCTTACAGTACCAGGAAACCTCCACATTAACTTCATAGGAGTTGGAAATTCAAGTATTGATGGAGAAGTAAGCTATGATTTAATAAAAGAACTTGGTGAAGATGAATACTACTGGGGATCATCAGATGTATGGATGCCATACCTAAATGCTACTGGTAACTGGGCTATGAACATAACTCGTGGAAATGGTCTTATAACAATTACTAACTTTACAATTAAAAACTGTTGGAATAAAGGTGGAAGTAGTATAAGTTTATATGAAACAGCAACAGTAGATAACTATGGAAACCTTGAAGTAAATAATGTATCATTCACATTTAACCATGGAGGAGTAGGTGCAAGTATACGTAACAACAATGGATCAAACATTACAGTTACAAATTGTTTCTTTGAAGCAAACCGTAAATCTTCAAGTACTGGTAACTATGGAAGTGGAATATATAACAATGGAACAGCAACAATAATAAACAGTACCTTCCAGAAAAACTATGCACGTTGGGGAACAATAACAAATGATAAAAAATTAACAATCATAAACTCAACAATCCGTGATAACATGGGATATGATGGAGGAAGTACATATAAAACAGGTGCAGGTATAACAATAAATACAGAATCAACAGACTTCTATGCAAACTTAACAATTTAAAATGTAGAAACAGTTGTTGATGGATGTATATTTATAAACAATTCACAATCAGATATATATGCAGATACAGGATCAGCAAGTATTAAAAACAATATATTTAATAGATCACAAGGAATTAGTAGTATTTCAGGTAATAAATTACAAACATTTAACATTACTAACAATACATTTGATTCAATAGATATTCCATATGGACACGATGTTTCCTATGATATTTATAGTGTTCCAATACTATTACAAGGAGCATATCCATATATTATTAATTCAAATACTATAATTAATGTCCCAGGAACATTTTCAATAGCACTAAATGTAAAATCTGATAATGTAATAATTGAAAATAACACAATAGAACATAGAATAATTATACAAGGAACAAATAACACAATCCGTTATAATAATATTACAACTTCAAAAAGTCAATTTGCAGTAGACATAGAAGATTATAAAAATAACTCTGTAACAGACAATAATCTTATATCATCAATGTATATGGGAAATTCTGCTGTAAACTATACATACAATGGAAATATTGTTGAAAGAAACACACCAGAACTTAAAGAACTAAAAGTAAATGATTCAAACTTCTACAGATTCTTTGATGATGATGGAAACTTACTAAGTAACTATAATAATATAGATCAAATACAAATAATAGGAATACTTACTAATAAGAACATAATTCTTAATAAAAATATGTTTATTACAAAAACAGGAAGATTCCTATGTGAAAATATAACAATCACATCAAATGCAGAACTTAATGTAACATTACTAAATATTACAAATACAAACAAAGAACCAGTACTTATATTAAATGGAAATAATGGAATAATAAAAAATTCCAACATGACAACAAACAATAACAATACAATAATTGTAAATGGAGAAAACAACATTATTGAAAATAACACACTCCTTGCAGACATATATGTTGGAGATGAATCAGTAAAAACAGAAAAAACAAATCAAGTAGATAAAAACAAACCATTATATAAAAACTTCATACTAACTGAAGAAAACTACAACACATACTTTAATACAAATGGATCAATAAAAGATCTTAACATAAATGAAGTACACTTCATGATAGTTGGAACAATAAAAAATAAAGACATCATACTTGATAATAACAAAACAACCACACTAACAAACTATAAAGATGCAAAACTCCTAAATTGTACAATAAAAACATTAGGAACATCATCATTAAACATGACATACTTAACAGTTGAAAATACAAATGGTAAAGTTTTAGCTAACTTAAATACACCAAATAACAATATATCATACAATAACATAACAGTAAATAATAATGCAATAAACTCAGTAGACTCAAATAAAATAACAATATCATATAATAACATAACAACAATAACAAATACTAATATAACAACTATTAACATAACAAACACAGTAACACCAACTGTATTTGCAAATAACATTATAACTAAAGGTCTTGATAATGTAACATCAATATCCATAAATGGTGTTTCAAAACAATTAAATGTATCATTAAATAACATAACAATAAATTCAAATATAAATACTACAAATGAAAAAGTTGCAATTAATATAATTAACCAAAACTTCAGCAATCGTTGTATAGTGGAAAAAAATAATATTAAGTCAACTACAGAATATATAACTTTAGTAAAAATAGAAAAAGGATTAGTTGAATTAAGCGGTAATAATTTAACTACTTTAGCTAATAATTCAATTGGAACAAGATTAATAAATATTAAGAAAAATATTGGAAGTAATTATTTTGTAGGAAGTAATATAATAACAACAAATGGGATAAATTCAATTGGTATGTTTGTAGAATCTTCAAATAATGTATCTATTGGATATAATAGTTTTATTGTAAATGGTGATAATTCAGTAGCAACTTTTATTAATTCAACATATGATGTAACTGTAGCATCATCAGATTTCACACTTAATGGATATAATAACATAGCTTTACTATTAAATAATACTGATAGTATTTATATTGTTTTACATAATATTACATTATTTAAAAACAATAATAATGATAATATTGCACCTTTAATATTAAATAATGCAACAAGATCAAATATAACTCAAAATATGATACAAACAGCAGGAAAATATTCAGTAATTCTTAATAATACATCATCTCTTAACTTTGTTGAAAGAAATGTTTTATATACAAATGAAACTATGGCAGATGATACTGTATTAAATGCAAATCACCAAAATAGAGTAATGGATAATTTACCTGATGAATTAACATACTTCTATCTTGATGAAAATACATACAGCAAATACTTTGATGATAATGGAAATCTCCGAGATAACATACCTGAAGGTATTTTAATACAAGTAACAGGACAACTAAGTAACAAAACATTAAATATAAACAAACCAATAAACATTATATCAAATTCAATAGTATATTCAAATGTAAAATTAATCATATCAGAAAATGCAGATAATACAAATATAACAGGGTTATCATTTAATGGTAACTCTAATATAGTAGTAAATGCAAATAATTGTAATTTAAATCTTAACATAACAAATGTTGTAATTGATCAACCATTTTTAACAATAAATGGAAATAACAATACTATAATAACATCCAATATGAATATAAATTCAGTTGAAAATACTACAAATACATCTTTAATTAAAATAACAGATAATAATAATAAGATCACAACATCATTAAGGACATCTAACTTCAATAAGGTTATAGCAATAAATCTTGAAAATGCAAATAATACAATAATAACAGGTTCTTCATTATCTGTAAGTGGAATAAATGCAACAGCAATTATTCTTAATAACTCAAATAATAACACATTAAACATAGAAAGATATACAATTAATGGAAATCTATTAAATCAAGGATTACTATTTATAAATTCATCATATAATAAAATAAATGGTAACATTACACAAAGTCAACCTGTAAGTTATATAATTAAATTAGAAGATAATTCAAATTTCAATGAATTTAAAAACATGGGAATAATTAATACAAATGTAGTTACAACACCAATTCTTTTAATAGATTCACATAATAATATATTCTATAATAATACATACAACTTCACTAACTTACATGATTATGCAATAAATATAACAGAAAGTGTAGGAAACAAAGTAGAATACAATGCTATAATTACAGGATCATTTAAAGGAAATGAAGCAGTAGTACAAGAAAACAAAAATGAAACAATAAACAATCAAGTACGAAATAATGGAGAATCAACAGGATACATAACACGTTTAATTATAACAACACCTGATATAAAAATGCTTGATACAATAACAATAACAGCAACAGTAGACTACAACACAGGAAGATCATGGAGACCAAATTATGTAACAGCAACTGATGGATATGTAGTATTCATAGTAAATGGAGAACAAATAGCAAACATAACAATAGTAGATGGAAAAGCAACAGCAAACTACACAATAACACCAAAAGATGAAACATTATCAATAGAAGCACTATATGAAAATCCAAAACTAACAAATCAACCAGCATTAACAACAACCACAATAACACCACAAAAACTAGAATCAAAAGTATTACTTGCAAATGTTACAAATAATGGAGTTACAACTCTAATTACAGCAATTATTATAGATGAGAAAGGAAACATCATATATGATGGAAATGTAACATTTAAAGTAGATGATATAGAAGTTAAAACAATCGAAATACAAAATGGAATTGCACAAACTACCATTAATGTAGCAAACATCACATTAGGAGAACACAAACTTATAGCAGAATATAATGGTAACACAGTATATCTTATTTCAAATACAACATCTACATTAACTGTTAATAAATTTGATGCAAACATAATTGTAGAACCTGTAAATATAACAGCAGGAAAAACCACAACACTTAAAGCAACAGTTACAGATGCAAATGGTAACATGTTAAATAGCGGACGTGCAGTATTTAAACTAAACGGATGTACACTAAAAGATGCTAATGGAAAAACAATCTATGCAAATGTAGTTGATGGAATAGCTTCAATTAACTATACAATACCACCAAGTTACACACCAAAAGATTACACACTAACAGCTGTAGCATCAGATAATAAATACAACCGTATCGAAGCAAACACAACACTTAAAGTAACAAAAACTACACCAAAAATACAAATACCAAACACAATAAAAAGAACAAAAAACACACAAATAACAATAAACATAACAGATGAAAATGGAAACAAAATCAACTCAAATCAAAAAGTATGCCTAAAATTCAATGGATGTACAATTACAAACACAAAAGCAATAAATGGAACAGTAAACATAAACCTAGATTTAACAAAATACAAAAACCCACAATATGAAATAACATTTATATGTGGAGAAAACAGTCAATACACAACAAGTAAATTAACCAGTATACTAAACATAGAATAAAACTGGAAATTTAACCTCCCTTAACTTTTCTTTTTTTTATTTTTTTTAGAATTTATTTATACTACTAAATGATATAGAATTATAATAGAATAATTTAAAATAATCAAATAATTAAAAAACTTAAAAGGAGGATATATTTATGAAGTCTATGTCTAATGTGGATATTTATACTATTATTCGGGAGTTAAATGAGGAGATTTTGGATGCTCGTATTGATAAAGCATACCAGCCTACTTATGATACTATTAGAATAAAGCTTAGAAAACCTGGTGAAGGTAGAAAAGATATTGTTATGCAGGCAGGTGTTCGTATTCATCTTACTGATTATCCTCAGCCTAATCCTACTATTCCTCCTAATTTTCCAATGCTTCTACGTAAGCATTTAAGTGGTGGTAGAATTTCATCAATCAAGCAACATGACTTTGATCGTATTGTTGAAATTAAGGTTGAAAAGCGTGATAGTACTTATACTCTTGTTGTTGAGTTATTTAGTAAGGGTAATGTTATCTTGCTTGATGAAGAAGGTAAGATTATTTCTCCTCTTAAACATAAACACTGGCATGACCGTGATATTACAGCACATGAAATGTATAAATATCCACCAGAGAAAGGTATTGTAATTAGTGATACTAATTTTGATGAAATTAAAAGTATTTGTATGAATTCAGATAGGGATATTGTACGTACTCTTGCAACTAATGGTCTTGGTGGTTTATATGCTGAGGAAATTATCAGCTACACAGATATTAACAAGGAAACCTTGGCAAATACGTTGTCTGATGATCAAATAGAAGATCTAAATAATGCAATAAAAGAGCTTTTTAGTAAGATTGAAAATGATCCAAAACCACAAATAATCAAAGAAAAACAAGATGATGATACATTTAAAAATAAGGACTTTGTACCAATTGATCTTAATAAGTATAAAGACTTTGAATCTGAATCCTTTGATAGTTTTAATAAGACAGCTGATGAATTTTATAGTAAAAAGATTGTGGGAGATATTCAATCAGAAGAAGAAAAAGCTTGGGCTAAACGTATTGGTAAGTATGAAAAAAGATTAAAAATGCAACAAGATACCCTTGATGGTTTCTATAAGACAATAGAAGATACTCAAATTAAGGGTGATTTAATTTATGCTCATTATAGTGATATAGATGAAATTATTCAAGTTATGCAAAATGCTCGTAATAACTATTCATGGCAGGAAATTGCTAAAATTATTAAAAAATCAAAGAAAGATAAAACAAATATTGATCTTCAAAACATTATATCAGTTGATAAGATGGGTGTTTTAACACTACAGTTTGATGATATTAATGTATTAGTTGACTGTAAGCTTCCAATAGCTGAAAGTGCTGCTAAGTATTATAATAAAGGAAAAAAGGCAAAACGTAAAATTAGTGGTGTTAACACAGCAATGGAAAATACAAAAGCTGAAATTAAGAAATTACAAGATAAAAAAACTGTTGCAATTACAAAACTTCAAGAATCACAAAAACGTCGTGAAAAAAGAAAGCTTAAATGGTTTGAAAAATACCGGTGGTTTGTAAGTCGTGATGGATTCTTAGTACTTGGAGGACGAGATGCTATTAGTAATGAACAGCTTGTAAAAAAACATTCAACAAATTATGATATTTACTTCCACTGTGATATTCATGGTGCACCATCTACTATAATTCAAAATACATCTGAATCTGAGATTCCTGAAGATACTATTTATGATGCCGCATGTTTTGCTGGAAGTTTTAGTAGTGCATGGAATGATGGTTTTTCATCATATGATGTTTACTGGGTTCACATGGATCAAGTTTCAAAAACACCAGTATCAGGTGAATATCTTAAGAAAGGTTCTTTTGTAATTCGTGGAAAACGTAATTATGTACGTAATGTTCCTCTTCTTATTGCAATAGGAGTAGTTAACTATGATGATGAGGATCTTATCATGGCAGGACCTGTAGAAGCACTAAAAGCTATGTGTAATAATTATGTTATTATCAAGCCAGGATTTACTAAAAAAGAAGCAATTTCACGTAAAATACTAGGTATTATTGATGTTGATAAGAAGTTTGACTTAGATGATATTATAAGATGTCTTCCTAGTGGTAAATGTGATATTTTAGATGAACGTGAATATGAACAGAAGTATCTTAGAAAATTTAATCCTCATCTTAAAAACTAGGAGATTTAAAATATAAAATTATATCCTCTCCTTTTTTATCTATTTTTTTTAGTTTCAATTTTTTTTACCAACTTTTTTTATAAATTTAAGCATGCTTAAAAAAGAACATGTAAATTTAAGCTTACTTAAAAAAGAACATATATAAAGGCTATTTAGAATAGAATATATAATTAACTAATAACTTTTTAGTAAAATTTTAAATAACTAAAGGAGGTAGTGTAATTGGAAGAAACACAGGGTAGTATACATGAAAATAATACTGATGATGAGTATTATACTAAGGTTAATCGTGTTTTAATTTTGGTTCTAGTACTTAATTTGTTTGTAGCTTTTGCTAAAATTATGACTGGATGTTTTTATAACATTTTAAGTATGGTTTCAGATGGTTATGATTCATTCTTTGATGGAATATCAAATATTACTGGAATTATAGCAATACGATTTGCAAAAAAACCACATGATAAAGAACACCGGTATGGTCATTCAAAATTTGAAACTCTTGCATCAATCTTTATTGCATTAATGCTATTTTATGTATCATTTGAAATACTTCACTCAGTAATAGATAGATTCCAAGGTATTGGTATTCCTACAGTTACACCACTAAGTTTTATAATACTTACATCCACACTAGTAATTAATATTCTAGTAGCAGTATATGAAAATAGAAAAGGAAAAGAACTTAAAAGTGATATTTTAATATCAGATAGTAAACATACAAAATCAGATGTTTATGCAACTACTATTATCCTTATAGGTATGATTTTCATAAAAATTGGTCTTCCAATACTAGATCCTCTACTTTCAATAGTAATGGCTGTAATTATTATTAAAACAGGACTTGGTATAGTATATGAAAATGTTAATATTCTAATGGATAAAGAAATGATTGATGATAAACAAATTTCTGATATCTGCCTAGCTGATGATAATATTTTAGATATACATAACGTTCGAACACATGGAACACCAGCAAATATCTATATGGACATGCACATGGTAGTTAAAAGTGATTTAACACTAGAGGAAGCTCATATACTATCACATAAATATGAAGATATAATAAAAACTGAAATTCCAGAAATTAAAGATGTACTAATTCACTTTGAACCTGATGATGAAATAGATGATAAAATAATATATACATAATAAAAACGATTAAATGATGAAATTTTTCACACTAACCACCTTACTTCTCTCCACCACCTATTTTTTTTTACCCGAAATTTTATGTTACTACCATTAATATAAGTACTTAATTTTTTTTCCTATATGTTTAGATTTAAAATTATCTTTAAAATTTTTACACTACTTTTATACTAATAATATAATAATTCTAAATAACAAAAATTAAAATAATAATAAAACATTTTATATATGAACATATAATTAAAGGTAGAGGTTTAAAAGCATATGACAATGTTAAAAGAAGAAATAAAAGAAAATACTATAGAAGATAACAAAAATTTAATACGAAACTCAAAATTCTTTAATCCAAAATTCTACAAAAGATTCAATCCAAATCTTAAAAACAAAAACCTATCAGACGAAGAACTTCTAGACTACTACGTAAAACACAACCAAGAAGAACTAATACCACCAAGCCGATTCTTTGACATAAAATGGTATTTAAGTCATAACTCTGATGTTAAAGATAAACAAATAGAACCTCTAATACATTTTCTTAAATTTGGACGAGATGAAGAACGATTATATAGACCAACACAACTAAACTTTGACATGCTAGATCTACCAGATAAAACAAAAATATATGAAGAATACACGACAATATTTCACTCAGATCTTTTTGACATAGATTACTACCTGAATAATAATGGAGAATTTAGCTTAGAAGGATATGATCCTATAATACATTACATACTAATTGGAGCAGAACGTGGATATAATCCAAGCAGAAGATTTAACACACTCTACTACACAGAAAACAAGCCATTTAACCAAATGACAGTCAATCCACTCTATCACTATATTAAGTATGGAAAAAACATATCTGATGAAAGATTTAAGGAAATCTACATACAACAACAACTACCGGGAATAAAAGATCATACACCGAGTATTGTTGGAACAATAAATGATACAATACATCATTTATGTCGTAAAATATCAATAATAATACCAGTATATAATGCATATGATGAGCTAACTCGTTGTATTCAAAGTGTACTTCTTAACACACATCTAAACTATGAAATTATACTAGTTAATGATGCAAGTGATGATCCTCGCATCAAAACACTTCTAAGTTCACTTAAAAACGTTGAAAACATAAGAATTATTAACAATAATGAAAATATGGGTTTTGTTGAATCAGCAAATAGGGGAATAAGAGAAGCTAATGAAAATGATGTGGTAATTCTTACAAGTGATACAATAGTAACACCACGCTGGCTTTCAAAACTTGTAATAGGAGCATATAGTTATGAAGAAATAGCAACTATAACACCACTATCAAATAATTCAGATCTAAATGCAACATACCTAGGACGTGATGATGATCAGCTGTTTTTAAATAAAAACTCCTATCAACTTGAAAAACTAGACTATAATAGTAATCAACTAGCACCAATAGGAAATGGAATCTGTTTCTATATAAAATCAGGTGCAATTAAGAAGCTAGGAGATCTTAACACCTCATTTAAACGGGGATATGGTGAAGCTATAGATTTCTCAGCATATGCTTATGAGAAAGGTTGGCTTAACATGCGAAGCTTTGATACATTCATATATCATCAAGGAGGAGCATCATTTAGTCCAGATGAAACAAAGAAACTAACCAAAGAACATGAAAAACTAAATCAACAAAAACATCCACAAACATTAAAAGAATGGAATAAATTTAAAAATAGTTCCAGAGTAAAAGATCTGCTAAATAAAACCAAAAAAACACAATCTTATGGAAATAAAGAACGCTTATTATATATTACAGGATTTGATGGAAATGGAAATCCAGAAATTACGCCAGAATACTATAAGATGGCACAAGAATATGAAACACACGTCTTAGCACTTGATAAGAAAGGTATATCACTATATGTATATGATGGAATTTTTAAATTTAGAAAGATTTATCAAAATGATGTGATGGAAGAAGATTCAGCACAAATTAAACTTATATACTTCAACTTACTTTCTATGCTTAAATATAATTTATTATACATAAGACCAATTTTCTATTATGCAAGTCATGTTTTTTTAGAAATGACTCAATTTATAAAAATTGCAAAACCACTAGAAATACCAATAGTATATGAAGGAAATGATTTCTATGAAGATTTAATGACTCATATAAACTATAAACTAAACCCAATAGAAACATTTGATGAAACAATCACAAAAGCTCAAAATAGACTAGATTTAAAAGATAAGAAAGTAGCAGTATATACAGCAATAACTGGAGGATATGATGTACTAGAAACTCCAAGTATTGAAAATAGAAACTTTGACTATATATGTTTTACAGATAATCCTAATCTTACATCTGACTTCTGGGAAATACGTCTAATGGAAGATGAAGAAGAGCTAGATGCAATACGAAGAGCTCGAAAATATAAAGTTCTACCTCATAAATATCTCCCTGAATATGACTATAGTTTATGGATAGATGGAAGCTTTGATATTATATCAAACATAGCAGATTACATCCAGGATTATTCACAAAATCATAAACTACTTGCAATACCTCATGAAGTTAGAGATTGTATATATGAAGAAGCAGAGGTATGTATTGAAAAAGAAAAAGATTCACCAGAAATAATAAATGAACAAATGGCAAAGTATGAAGAGGAAGGATATCCACAGCATAATGGATTAATTGCCAGTGGAATATTATTCCGTGATCATCATGATCCTGAAGTAATTAAGCTTATGGAAATGTGGTTTGATGAAATACGAAATTATAGTCGTCGTGATCAGCTAAGTTTCAATTATGTATGCTGGAAAAATAACTTCCAATATGATACATCTGATATATTCTATCACAGAAATCAGTATTTCTCTAGGTTAATTCATGGAATTACAGAGGAAGTACGAAACTATGGTTGGGGAATTAAAAAACGTGTACTTTCAAATATTCAAAATCCAACCACTATTATAATGCCTGTATATAATGCATATGAGGATACAAAAAAATGTATAAAATCTGTACTTAAATATACAAATATTCCCTATGAGTTACTCTTAATTGATGATAATAGTCCAGATCCTCGAATTAATCCTATGCTACGTGAGTTTAGTGAGAAATATGATCATATTAAACTTATTACAAATAAGAAAAATATGGGTTTTGTTGCTAATGTAAATCTTGGTATATTATCTACTAAAAATGATGTTGTACTTCTTAATAGTGATACAATAGTAACACCTAATTGGCTTAGAAAACTAAAAGTTACAGCTTATGAAAGTTGGAATATAGGAACTGTAACACCATTATCAAATAATGCTGGTGCATTTTCAGTACCATTAATTGGTCAAAAAAATGATATTGATGCAAAAATAGGACTTGAAGGAACAGCAAATATAATTGAAAAACTTGGAAAAAGATCTATAGAAATACCTACAGGTCATGGATTTTGTATGTATATTAGACGTGAAGTTATTGATGAGGTAGGATTATTTGATCTTATATTTAACATGGGATACTGTGAGGAAAATGACTTTTCAATGAGAGTAATTAATGCAGGATGGAAAAATGTTTTAGATCCTACAACTTATATTTATCATAATCAAGGTTCATCTTTTGGTAAAAAAAGAGATGAACGTATTCGTAGAAATCGTGAAATTCTTGATTTAAAACATCCTGATTATAAAGAACGAATCGATGAATTCCTTGAAGATAAAGAGTTTCTTGAAATACGTGAAGATATAGGTGATGCTCTTGCTGATAAAAAGATAGTTGATAATAATAAGAAAAATATTCTCTATGTTATACATGAAAGTAAAGGTGGAACTCCTTATACAACAAATGACTTAATGCAGCATGTTATAGATGATTATAATATTTACATGTTAACAGCTGGACGATTCTTTATTCGTCTTTATAAGTTTGTTCCTGTGAAACTTAAAAATAGTAAAGGACTTGAAAATGGTGCTGAATTCCGGAAAGATTTATTCCAGTTTTATAAGTGGGAGATAAAGTCATACTATACAATAAGTAATCTTTATAATGAGGAATTTGAACAAAGATACTTTAATGTTCTTCTTGGATTACATATTGATGTGGTTCATATAAGACACTTAATACGTCATACTTTTGATTTACCACGTATTGCTCATGCTCTTGGAATTAAAGTTATTCTTTCTTTCCATGATTTATATTATATTTGTCCATCTCACAACCTTATTGATGATAGAAATCAGTATTGTGGTGGACATTGTACACCTTTAATACCAAAACGTGAAAGATCTAATTGTAGTGTGATAAAAGGAATTAATGAACCTGAAAATCTTAGAGATTTCCTTCCAACATGGCGTAAAAATGTATCTGAAATGTATAAGTATTGTGATGAATTTGTAACAACATCCCAGAGTACATATGATCTTTATACAGAGTTCTACCCTGAACTTAAAGAAAAACCTTTCCATATAATAGAACATGGACGTGATCTAAAAACACCTGATGTAATTGATATTACACCAGAACAAATAGATCCACAAGAGCCTATAAAAATAGTAATTCCTGGAAATATGAATGTGGGAAAAGGAATAAACTTCATAATTAAACTTAAAGAACAAGATGTTGATAATAGATTAGAATTTCATTTCATGGGAAATGCATATTATGATTTCCGATATAATAAGCTTGGAATACAACATGGGCAGTATAAAAGATCAGAGTTTAATGATATAGTTGAAAGTATTGATCCAATGTTTATAGGAATATTTTCAATATGGCCTGAAACTTACTGTCATACACTTACAGAAGCATGGAGTACAGGAGTACCAGTACTAACAATGGATATTGGAGCACTTGGTGAACGTGTTAAAAATAATGGTGGAGGATATATTGTATCTGATGATCCAAAAGAAGCATATGAACAAATAATCAATTTTGTAGAAAATAAGGATGAATATGTTCAAGTCAGAAAGCAAATTGAGGATATAAAATTCCCAAGTACACGTGATATGGCTGATGCTTATCTTAAGATCTATGAAGATGAGGAAAAACCAAGTATTCTAATAACAGGACTAAAAGAAGATTATGTAAACTCAAACATGACAGAAAATCTCATATTTGAACTTGCAGATTACTATGATATATACGCTTTAACATCAAATAAAGAAAGTATAAAATTATACAAATATAATCAACTGCAACCAGACTATATAAATAAACTACCAGATCATGACTTTATGGATGATTATGAATATGTTAAAAGATGGAATATTAGATACATTGAAAAATCAGAAAATCTAAAACAACAACAGTATAAAACAATAGCAGAAGAACTAAGAGATAAATTTAATATAAAACTTATACAAGTTGAGGACTTTGATGAAAATATAAATCAAGTACTAGAAAATATAATAGATGATAATGAAATAAAACTAGTCACATCAATAAATACAGATAAATATCTACCAAAACATGAAAACACAACTACTCCAGATAATCTTTCATTTACACAAAAAATACGCCAAGAACAGCAAATTCAAACACAAGATGTACAAAAGACACAAAAAGATACTGATGAAATAACTACTAGTATAGATCCTATTATATCTAAAATAATTCAAAATTCATCAGAATTAATCTTTAAATCAGAAGAACTTTATAATAAATATCTAAATACATATCCACAAATAAGTAATATTAAAAGTAAGATCATAGAAGATAGAATAAAGGTGAAAACATGACTAAAACCATTAAAGCATCTACCTTAAAAAATATGGTTGATGCATATATTGATATTTATGAAGAAAATGATGTTTATCCTAAGAAAACTGATGTTAAAGTTTGTGAGGATTTCAAAAAAATAAATAAACCTAATATCTTATATGTAATTAATGATGATTATGATAAGGAAGTTATGTATGCAACTTTAGATATTATGAGAAATATTTCACAATACTATAATATTTATCTTCTTAAAAATGATAATTCAACTATTAATATATATGAATATATACCAAAAAAACATGATGATGTAATAGATCTTTTTGATAATGATTTTACTCGAGTGTTTAAATTTATTCAAAAATGGTATTTAAAGCATGATTTTACCTTATATTTTAACTATAATGCTGAATATAAAACAATTTACAAAAGAGTTTTATGTCAATATAATATTAATGTAATACATATTGAGCATATGGCATATCATACAATGGATCTTATGAAAATTGCATATGATAAAGGTATAAATACAATTCTTTCACTTCATGATTTATACTATATTTGTCCAACACGAAGTATAGTTGATGATGAATATATGAATTATAATGAAAATAATCCTCAAGATGATTATTTAAACAGTAATGTTGTTGATGTCATGAGTGATGTGTTATATCCAGATTTTAAAGTATTTAAGCCAATTTGGAATAAATGGTGGAATAAAGCATTACAATATCCTAATCATATTATTGCACCATCACAGGTGATATATGATATTTACACAGAAACCTATCCATCTCTTAAAGATAAAATACAAGTTATAGAACATGGCTATGATATTAGCATGCCAAGTGTTGATGATATAATTTTACCACAGATAAATGAAAATGAGCCAATACGAATACTTATACCTGGTAATATAAGTTTAGAGAAGGGAATTAAATTTATATATGAACTTAAAAAACAAGATAAAGAAAATCGTCTTGAATTACATTTTATGGGTGTGAATGAAACAAAATATAATATTGGAAGTTTAGGACGAATACATGGGGGATATAAACGTGAAAACTTTAAAAATAAAGTTAAATCAATAAATCCTCATTTTATTGGATTATTCTCATTAATACCTGAAGCATACTCTTATATTTTAACTGAATCATGGAGTAGTGGTATTCCAGTTTTAAGTCTAGCAAAAGGAGCAGTTGGTGAGCGTATAAAAAATAATAGTGGAGGATACATAATATCAGATAAACCAGAAGATGCATATAAACAGGTAATTAAATTATCAGAAGATAATGAAAAATATCAAAACATAGCTAAAAAAATAGCAGATATACATATTAAAGATGCATCTACTATGGCAGAGGAATATCTTAGTATTTATAAAAAATAGAAAAAATATTTTTTTTTTAATATTTAATCTTCATCCTCATTTTTTTTTTAATATGATTATATGAAAAGTTTTTAATAACATTAAAAATAGATCTTTATAATAGTATTTATTTTTTTTATTATCTAATAATAAAAAACAATATAAATTAAAAAAAAATTTAATTAAGGGAATTAAAAGAAAGAAAAATAAAATAAATTAATAAAAATTCTTTCTTTTAATAAAAAACTTACTTAAGATAAAGTTGATAAAATGAAAGCAGTCAGTGTAATGTCTTATGAACATATTATTGGTGGAGTTATCGCTGGTATTATTTCATTTGTTTTTAGTGTAAAAGGTATACTTCCTATAACTAATGCAGCATTAGGAGTTGTTATTTCAATAATAATTGTATATCTTCTCGGAAAACATGCAGAAAATAAGTTTGGGCGTGAAGAAATTTCAACAGGAACATGGATTATGAATGGAATTGTACCATTCTACTTTATGTGGATGGTAGTATGGATTATACTATTAAACTACATACCTGCATTTTACCCATCAATAACATTATAACTTAAAAAAAGATTAGAAAAAAAACATAACCTCCTTTACATATTACTTTTTTTTTATATATTATCATTTTACTTAAAAAAAGAAAATTATTCTATTTAAATAATTTAATGCACACATTTTTTTTTATAAAATTTAATATCATATAAAAAATAGAAATTTACATAATAAAACAATTAATTTAAAGGGAATTTTCTATAATGATTAAACTAACTGAAGAAACAAGAAATAAGCTAGATAAGGAATCAAAAACTTTACTTAGAAATTCAGAATTTTATAATCCATCATTTTATAAAAGATTTAATCCTAATGTGCGTAACTTAAATCTTTCTGATGATGAATTACTCACATATTATATTAAAAACAATAAACAACAATTAACTCCACCAAGCCGTTTTTTTGATATTAGATGGTATGTTGCACATAATCCTGATGTTAAAGAAATGGATATTGATCCACTTATACATTTTCTTAAGTTTGGAAGAAAAGAAGGACGATTATACAGACCAACCCTACTAAACTTTGACATGATAGATATAGATAATAAAAATAAAGTTCATCGTGAATATAATCAAATTTTTCACTCAGAACTTTTTGATATAGACTATTACCTAAATAATAATGGAGAATTTAGCTTAGAAGGCTATGATCCAATATTACATTATATTATAATAGGAGCATCTCGTGGATATAATCCAAGTCAGGAATTTAATACAAATAAATATATAGAAAATACATCCTTTAATAAAGTATTAGTAAATCCTCTTTATCATTATCTTAAATATGGACAGAAAGTTTCATCAGATAAAATGATAAATATTCTCTTAGATAATTCACAGGGAATTATGGATATAAAACGTATACAGCATGGAACAATTGATGATATATTTGATCATCTTGAACGTAAAATTTCAATAATTATTCCAATATTTAATGCATATGAGGAAACATGCAGATGTATTCGTAGTGTACTTCTTAATACTCATCTTAATTATGAACTAATTCTTATTAATGATTGCAGTACAGATGAACGTATAATACCACTTCTTGAATCACTCAAAGATATACCTGGTATTCATGTTATTAATAATAAGGAAAATATGGGTTTTGTAGCAAATGTTAACCTAGGAATTAAAGAATCTGGAAATGATGATATTGTACTTCTTAATAGTGATACAATTGTAACTCCACGTTGGCTTACACGTCTTGTTGTAGCTGCATATTATAAGCCATCAGCAGCTACTGTAACACCACTTTCTAATAACTCAGATATTAGTGTAGAAAGACTAGGAAGAAGTGATGATCAGCTATTCGTAAATAAAAATGCATATCAACTATCTAAGCTTGACTTTAACAGCTATCATATTGCACCAACAGGAAATGGTTTCTGTTTATACATAAAAAGAGGAGCACTTAATAAAGTAGGATCATTTGACCCAATATTTAAACGAGGATATGGTGAAGAAACAGATTTTACATCACGAGCACGAGAAGCCGGATGGATAAATATCAGAAGCTTTGATATATTCATATATCATCAACGTCATGCATCATTTACAAAAGAAAAAACAGACAAGTTAAAAGCTGAAAATAAGAAAATAAATATGAAAAGACACCCTGACGTCTTCCGTTTATGGGATGAATTCATAAAAGATAAAAAAATACAAAATGCAATACAACAAACCAGCCAGATAGATTTCTATGCAAATGGTGAACGCATACTATATGTAACACAGAAAGATAAAAATGGAAACCCTCAAGTTAATGATGAATTCTACAAAATAGCAGATAAATATGATACATATATTATGACAGTAGATGATGAAGAAATAGAACTATTCTTATATGATGGAATATTTAATTTTGTAAAAATCTATGAACACACTCTCATAGGATATGATGATGATGAATTTATCCGTGTATTCTTCCGTTTTATGGTAATACCAAGATTTGATCTAATCTACTTAACAAACAAAGACTATGATAATAATATACTATCTCATATGAATGAAGATCTAATGAAAGCATCAAAACTTCTTGAAATACCAGTAGTATATGAAGATACATCTATTAACATGCTATTTGAAATAGATGAAAAACTAAATCCAATAAAAACATTTGATGAAACAATAGAAGATATGAAAACACATACA
Organism: Methanosphaera cuniculi; assembly: GCF_003149675.1. Lineage (NCBI taxonomy): Archaea > Methanobacteriati > Methanobacteriota > Methanobacteria > Methanobacteriales > Methanobacteriaceae > Methanosphaera > Methanosphaera cuniculi. Next base: position 141,506 of record NZ_LWMS01000031.1, read on the forward strand.
AATGATACTATCTTCTACCGGGTAGTAGATGCTGATGAAAGTCAACTTGAAATTCCAGAAAATATTAACGAAAACTATGATTATGTACTCTTTAGTAATGATGAAACTATTAAATCAGACTTCTGGGATATAATAATTATCAATGATGAGGATATGAAAACATATTCAAAAACACAGAAAATACCACAAAAATACTTACATCAATATAAATATCAAATACATGATACCAATATAAAAGATCAAATACTTAAAACAGAATCAAAACTAAACAACAATCCATACACAAAATCAGTAATGCAAAAAATACTAACAAAACTAGATGAGCCAACAACAATAATACTACAAGCAGATACTAACTATGAAAACCTTAAAACATGTCTTGATTCATTATTTGAAAACACAAACATGCCATATGATCTTATAATAATTCAAGAGGATAAAACTAACAAACATATAACATCACTCATTGAAAAGTATATGCAAAAACATGAAAATATTCATATAATATTTAATGATAAAAAACAATCATTTATAAAAACTATAAATCAAATTATTAAAACACTAAAAAATGATATGGTAATTCTTAAATCATCAACTATACTAACACCAAACTGGCTTTCTAAACTAAAATCCACAGCATATACAGATGATACTATAGCAACAGTAACTCCAATATCAAATAATGCATCAGTATTTTCAGTACCTGAAATATATGAAGAAAATAAGATTAATTCAAATTTATCAATTAATGATATAGTAACTATTATCGAAAAACAAAATTATAAGCCAATTAAAACACCAACTTTAAATCATTTCTGTATGTTTATTAAAAAAGATGCAATAGATACAGTTGGAATGTTTGATGTTAAATATAACTATAACTACTCAGAAGTTGATTATGCAATAAGACTTATGGATGCAGGATGGATAAATGTAGTTGATCCAACAGTATACCTCTACAACAATAAAACAACACCATTAAATGATGATGAATTAAAACTTGAATATGAAGATAGCATCTACTTAAATTACAAGTATCCTGATCATAAACAACAACTAGAAGAATTTATTAATAACCAATCATATCAAAATCTAAGATCAATGATAGATGATGAATTAAATAGCACTAATGCAGTTGAAAATGCACAACAAAACGTTCTTTTAGTAGTAGATGATATAAATAATCTGGAAATTCCAAACACAGAATCAGTAATTATATACATTCTAAGTAAGGACAATATTTTATATAAAATTACTAGTCCAAATATGGAATATAAAGAAATTATAGGACTTAATTGTAGTGATGATTTAGAATTAACATATTTTAACATCTTAAAACAGTTACATATTAAAAATATATACTTAAAAGATAATAATTCACAAATAAAAGAACTTGCAGAAAAAATGAAAATAGACATACAATAAAAAAAAGAATTTAAGATATATAAATGGAGGATTGGTTTATTTTATGTGTTCAATTATAGGAATACATGGAAATTTCACAGAAGATAATATCATAGAAATGCTTAAAATTCTAAAACACAGAGGACCTGATGGTTTTGGAATATATGATGATCAAGTATATTATAATACCTCTGAATTTAGTAAAAAAACAGATTTTGCTATGGCACATAATCTTCTTTCAATAGTAGGTGAATGTGAACTTCAACCAATATGTAGTGGTAATCTAGTTATTGTTGCTAATGCTGAGCTTTATAATTATAAGGATTTAATACACAAATTTAATATAACAGATCTTCATACTCATTCTGATTGTGAGGTTATTCTTAAAGTTATTGAGTCAAATTATAATGGTAATCTTTATGATGCTGTAGTTGATTCTGTTGGTTTTTTTGATGGTGATTATGCTTTCACAATTTATGATGGAAAAGATTACATCACACTACGTGATATGTGTGGAGTTAAGCCCATTTATTATGGTAAAAATAGTAAATTCTTTGCATTTGCATCAGAACAAAAAGCATTAAAACATATTGGCATAAATGATATAGAAAATCTTAACCCACGATGTATGTTAATGAATGATAAAATCATTAAATTTCGTGATGAATACCTACACAAACCTGAAGACATAGACTATGAAATAGCAGTAGATAATCTTACAGATACACTTATAAAATCTGTACAAAAAAGAGTAGAAAACCTTGATAATGTAGCAGTACTATTTTCAGGAGGAGTAGATAGTACAATTCTTGTAAAAATACTATTAGATCTTAAAAAAAGTGTAGATTTATATACAATTGGAGTTGAAAATAGTCAAGATCTAAAAGTAGCCCGAAAAGTAGCAGATGAATTTAATTTACCACTTCATACATGGATAATTAATGAAGAAATAATAGAAGAACAACTACCCTTCACAATTAATACGATAGAATCCACTAATCTTATGAAAATAGGAGTGGGAATGACAATTAAACTTACATCATACCTAGCATCTAAGGATGATTATAAAGTAATTCTATCAGGACAAGGAGCAGATGAATTATTTGCTGGATATAATCGTTATAAACGTAAATATGAAACACCAGAACTACTCTATGAAGAGTTAACAGATGATTTAAATAATATTTATAATACTAACTTAGAACGTGATGATAAAGCTACAATGTCAAATGGTGTGGAACTTAGAGTACCATATCTAGATAAAGATGTAATAAACATAGCACTAAAAATGCCATATAATTATCTTCTTAAATCAAGTGATGATAATATTCGTAAACATATCTTGCGTGATGTTGCTCTTAAAATAGGAGTACCTCCAGAAATTGCTCTTAGACCTAAAAAAGCAGCACAATATGCAACAGGAATTGATAAAATCATACGAAAAAAACTACTTAAAAAAGAAGAAATACAAAAACTATTAAAATAATTTTAAACATATATAAATAACAAATACTAATAAAATAATTTAAAAAAAATATAGAATATATTATTAGACTTTATTTTTTCTTAATTAAAATAAAAAAAAATATCATAATAAATAAAAGGAGCATAACATATTATGGAAATTAACCAAGAAGCAGAAAATATACTAAAAAAATTCTCAGAACAACTAGATCAAATTCCAGATCTTGAAGAAACACAATACCTAGTTGACAACTTAAATCGTATGCGAGAAGATATTTCTAAAAACTCTGATTATGAAAAAATATTACGAAATGCACATGTTGACAAAAATGGTAGTGTCATATCAGAAAAAGGGAAATGGACAAAATGAGACTAAAACTATTAATAGAATTACCAGATACACCAGGACAACTTGTAAACATACTAACACCCTTATCAGCACTTGGTGCTAATATATCAACCATAATTCACGAACATGATAGTAGAACCGCAGATGGTAAAATACCAGTACATCTTAGTATTGAAGGATCACGTGACATCCTAAAACGTGGAATTAAACTAATACGTGAAGAAGGTATTGATATAATAGAAATTGATGGTGTTCTTCAAAAAGAAAAACAAACACTATTATTTATCAGTAATAAACAGCCACAAGAAATTATGGATTCAGTAAATAAAATTGATGAAATTAATGATGTTAAAATAAAAAGTATAGATCTTAACATTGGTAGTGACCTTGAAGAATCAGTATGTAAAGTTATTATTGAAACAATGAATAACAAACAACTTGAAGCTATTCGTCAAATACAAGAAATTGCAGAGAATGATGAGTTAGTTTTAATAAAACAAATCTAAGTTATTAAAGGGGAGTATTGAATTAATATGAATATAAACAAAATGAAACTATGTATTCTTGGTTTTGGAGCAGTAGGACAAGGACTTGCAAAAGTTATCCTCATGAAACATGATGAACTAATTGAAAGATACGGACTTGACCTTATAATAACAGCAATTTCAGACAGTAGTGGAGCTGCAATAAACAACGATGGACTAGATGCACAAAAAGCATTAGATGTAAAAGATGAAACCGGTAAAATATCCGAATACCCAGAATATGGAATTAAAGGAATTGATGGAATAGAAGTACTACAAAAAGCAGATTATGATTGTCTAGTTGAAGTTACACCAACAAATATTGAAGATGGAGAACCTACACAATCAAATATCCTAAAAGCAATGAATGATAAAAAAGATGTTGTAACATCAAATAAAGGACCCCTTGCATTAAATTTCAAAGAACTTATTCAAACAGCACAAAAAAATGGAGTAAAATTCAGATTTGAAGCATCAGTAGGAGGAACAATGCCTGTAATCAATCTAGGTCGTGAAGCTCTTGCAGGTAATAAGATTCATTCTGTTCAAGGAATACTTAATGGAACAACCAACTATATTCTATCACGTATGGCAAATGAAGGAACAGAATATGAACCAACACTAAAAGAAGCACAAGAACTAGGAATTGCAGAAACAAATCCATACCAGGATGTTGAAGGACTTGATGCTGCTTGTAAAATTGTAATTATTGCAAATTCCCTCATGGGATGGGATGTAACACTTGATGATGTATCACTTCATGGAATATCAGACATATCATCAAATGCAATAAAACTAGCACAAGAAGATGGATATCTAATAAAACTAGTTGCAGAAGCAAAAGATGGAAAACTAACAGTAGCTCCGATGCTTGTAAAAGAAGGTTCACCATTTGCAGTAAATGGAACATTAAATGTAATCACACTTAAAACTGACTTATCAGAAGATGTAACAGTAGTAGGTGTAGGTGCAGGATCAATAGAAACAGCATCAGCAATACTAAGTGATATAATAAGTATAGGAAAACGAAACAGTGAATAAAAAGAAAATATTCACTTATTTCCTAATTTCCATAGTATTAAAAAAAGGGATAAGAAAACGTTAATATAAAAAAATAAGGGAAATATTATAAGTTTTTTTTCTTATTCTTTATCTTTTAATTTCCCATAAAAAAAAAATTATATACTTACTTTTTTTTTCTTTAAATTTTTATTAACAGATTATAAAAAAAATACCAGATCTACTTTTCTTTATTATAATAAAAATGAATTAAACGTACTCTATTTTTTTTTAGTTTATAACTTAAAAAAAAAGTATATGTATAAAATTTAATAGATCTAACAAATAACTAAAATAGAAAAAAAAATAAAAATTTTTATTCTAAAAGAAAATTGAAATCAATATAAAATAAGTACAAAAAAAAGAATTACAAAAAAAGGGATGAAATTAAAATGACAGATAAAAAATATATAGCACCACCATGGATTAAATATCCAACAAATCCTAAAAAATCAGATGTGTGGAGAACAGGAAGTTGTGCTGAATACTTAATTAAATTTAATAAAAATGTAGATGATAAAGAAGAATATCTTAAAATATTTCCAGAAGCACCATCATTTACAGATGAAATTACACCAAGTGACATATTATCTAATGTAACACGAGATTTTATTAATGATCCAAAAAAACCAATATTTATAAAACTCTGGCAAGCTGATGGTAAACCAAAATACACATTTGATGATAAGATAGATTCAAACACAATCATAATGTATGATGAAATACTATTTGATACATCAAATCATATCCACATTGGAAAAGATAAATTTGATTCAGTAGAAGAAATAGTAGCACTACTTGAAAGTGAATTTAAATCACTAGGAGAAGAATTCTGGGATGAAATAAAATATACATTTTATATCAATGCATTATACTATAAAATTGTATCAGATATCAACTTTACAAATGAGCTAATAAAAACAGGAAATAATCCAATAGTATTTAAAAGTGCAAATCTTGAATGGGGAATAGATCAGGAAAATGATAAAGTATTTGGAAAAAACCTCTTTGGACTTGCAATGATGGAAATACGAGATATAGTAAAAGATGTATATGCAAACTATGATCTTATAGACTGGGATTTATCAGGAGAACCATATACTAAAAAAAGATGCATGTGTAATCATCATACACACTAAAAAAGAAAGTTACACCCCAAAATAAATATTATACAATAGAAAATATAAGGATCGTGATTAAAAATGAAATACGTAATAGTAATAGCAGATGGAATGGCAGATGAACCACTAGAACAACTTAATGGAAAAACCCCTGTAATGGAAGCTAAAACACCAAACATGGACTTTATTGCAAAAAATGGATACACAGGATTAACAATAAATGTACCTGAAGGTATGACACCAGGATCTGATGTTGCAAACACATCAATTATGGGATTTAACCCATCAATGCTAAAAGGAAGAGGACCACTTGAAGCACCAAGTGTAGGTGTAGACCTAAACTCTGATGATGTAGCATTCCGTTTAAACTTTATTAACATAAAAGATAATAAAATCAATGATTTTACAGCAGATCACATAACAACCGAAGAAGCAGATAAATTAATTAAAGCACTTAATGAAGAATTTGGTGATATTGGATCATTTTATACTGGTGTAAGTTATCGTAACTTATTTGTAATTGATGATCTTGATACAGAAGATTTAATTAATACACCTCCTCATGATGTAGTGGGTGGAGATATTAATGAATATAATCTTAAATCAGATAAATATCCTCAAAAAGCAGAAGTTTTAAATCAATTAATGCTTGATTCAATTGAATTTCTTGAAAATCACCAAGTAAACCAGAAAAGAGTTGCTGAGGGTAAACTTCCAGCTAATATGATCTGGCTATGGGGGCAAGGTGCAAAACCTGAAATTGGTAACTTCCCTGAAAAATATAATCTTAGTGGAGCAACAATTACAGGTGTAGATCTTCTTAAAGGTATAAGTGGATATATTAATCTTGATGTTATAGAAGTACCTGGTGCAACAGCATACTTTGATACAAACTACCAAAACAAGGTTGACTATGCACTAAACTCACTAGAAGATCATGATGTACAATTCATACACATTGAAGCTCCAGATGAAGCAGGACATGAAGGTAATCTTCCTGAAAAAATACGTGCTATTGAAAATATTGATAGTATAATACTAGGTGATCTACTTGAAAAACTACCTGAAATTGATGAGGAATATACTATAGCTGTTCTTCCTGATCATCCAACACCTATTGATATTAAAACACATACACGTAATCCTGTGCCATTTGCAATTTATAGTACATCAATAGATGATCCTGATAGTGTTGAAGTATTTTCTGAAGATATGACTGATGGTCGTTATGGTGATGTTTTAGTAGGACATAATCTTTTATCTGAAATGATTAAGATTGCAAATAATGAAGAATAGTATTTAATAACTACCCCTTTTTCTTTCTTTTTTTCTAATAATCTAATTTTTTTTCATTAAATTTAGTTTGTATATTATAAAAACATCTATATACTCTAAATTACAAATATTTAATTAACTTTAAATATTTTACTTATTTTTTGATAAAAATATTTATATATGAACATTTAACAAAGTTTAACATAACTATATAATACATTGTTTAACTTTATTTTGATTTTAATTAAAAAATTTTAATGGAAAGGATGATAATATTGTCAAAGTATATAGTAGTAACAGGTGGAGTAGTAAGTTCAATAGGTAAAGGAATAACATCAGCATCAATAGGAAGAATCCTAAGATCATACGGTGTAAGTGTAACAGCAATTAAAATAGACCCATATCTTAACTGGGATTCAGGAACACTAAATCCATACCAACACGGAGAAGTATATGTAACAGATGATGGAATGGAATGCGACCTAGACTTAGGACACTATGAAAGATTCCTAGATGTAAGTTTATCAGGAAAAGCAAATATCACAACAGGAAAAGTATACTCCTCAGTAATAGAAAAAGAAAGAAAAGGAGAATACCTCGGATCATGTGTACAAATCATACCACACATAACAGATGAAATAAAACTCATGATACGAGATGTAGCAGAAAAATCAAAAGCAGAAGTAGTACTAGTAGAAATTGGTGGAACAGTAGGAGACATAGAAAGTCAACCATTCATCGAAGCTGTACGACAACTTAAAAATGAAGAAGGACATGATAACTGTATGTTTGTACATGTAACATACGTACCATACCTAAAAGCTGCAAAAGAATTTAAAACCAAGCCAACACAACACAGTACAAAAGAATTAAGAGGACTTGGAATAAATCCTGACATGATTGTATGCAGATCAGAACTTCCACTTGATGATAATCTTAAAGAAAAAATAGCACACTTTTGTGATGTACCACAACAAGCAGTAATAAACACACCAGATGCAAACTCAATATATGAAGTACCACTCATAATGTATTCAGCAAACGTTGGAAAATATGTATTAAATCGCTTAAACATAGAAGCACCAGCAAAAAATGCAGACTTATACCAGTGGAGTGAAATTGTAAAAGACCTAAAAATCGACTCACCAAAAGTAAAAATAGGAGTTGTAGGAAAATACATAGAACTAGAAGATGCATATATTAGTATACGTGAAGCTCTAAAACATGCAGGAGCAGCAAACAAAGTAGAAGTAGATATTGACTGGATAAAAGCAGATGATAACTATGACACAGAACAACTAAATCAATATGATGGAATACTAATACCTGGTGGATTTGGTGAACGTGGAATAAATGGTAAAATTGAAGCTGTAAAATATGCAATAGAAAATGACATACCAATATTTGGAATATGTCTAGGTCTTCATGCAATGACTATTGCAATAGCACAACTTAACGGACATCCTGAGGCAAATAGTACTGAATTTGACGTAGAATGTGAATACCCAGTTATTGATATGATGGAAGAGCAGAAGAAAATCAATAATATGGGAGGAACAATGAGACTCGGAGCATATCCATGTAAAATCCGTGAAGAAACAATAGCATATGATGCATACAAAGATACCAATATCTCAGAAAGACACAGACACAGATATGAAGTAAATAATGAATATCGTGATGTATTAGAAGACTTTGGAGCAGTAATTTCAGGAACATCACCAGATGACTTCCTTGTTGAAATGATTGAACTTAAAGACCACTCCTGGTTCCTTGGATGTCAATTCCATCCAGAGTTCAAATCAAGACCAAATAATGCACATCCATTATTTAAATCATTCATAAAAGCAGCAAAAGATAAAAAAGAAAATAAATAAAAAAAAGAACCTCTTTTTTTCTTTTAAAATAAATTATCATCCCTCATAATCCCCCATTTTCTCATAAGATGGGAGATGTATGTGGTAAAAAAATATTTAATAGTTGATGATAAGTATTTTTTTTTCAAAGATTAAAAAATAAAAATGGGCAAAAAACATATTAACCTCCAAAAAAAACAATTAAAAAAAAATAATAAATAATTCTAACTAAATATAAAATAATAATAATTTAATTTATGGATTTAAATTTTATAAGATTATTCACATTAACAACTCTTTTTATATGTTGTAGCATTGCAACATACACAGATATTAAATGGAAAATAATACCAAACTATCTGACATTTCCAATGATTATAATAGGAATAACAACTATAACATATTACTTTTATATTACAGGAAATTTTCAAATTTAATATTATATAGCTATAGTTTGTATTTTCATATTTTCATATATTTTATGGCATTTTGGATTATGGGCAGGTGGTGATGTTAAACTAATTACTGCCATTACAACTCTACTTATTCCAAGTTTTCTTGATAATTTTACATGTGATGGTATTATTTCATATTTACTACCTACTTTTTATGTAATTGTTAATAGTTTACTTTCAACTCTTAATGATACTGTTAGTTTTTATATGATTATTATTAATATAATAAAATATGAATGAAGAAATACTAAATGAATATTTTATGGAAAGAAATTTAGGAAAAAAGACTAGAAAAAGTAAACGGGGTGTATTAAATAAATATTCAAGATTTAATAAAATGACATTACAGGAATTACTTGATGAAGCAGATATTGAGGAAGAACAAGGAATAAGAATGAAAAAACGGAAAATAAAACAAAGAATAAATAATTTTAAAAAATATTTAATAAAAAATGAATTATCATCAACAACAATTAATACGCAACTTACTATTATAAAATCATTTTATAGACATTATGATATTGAAATACCAAATATAATAAGTATAAAAAAAGAAGTACATGAAACTATAAAGGATATTCCAACAAAAAAGGATATAAAAAATGTTTTAGAATCAACAAATAATTTAAAACATAAAGCAATAATATTATTTATGTTTAGCAGCGGATGTGCAAGAAATGAAGTGAGTAATATTACAATAGGAGATTTTATTGAAGCAACAAAAGATTATCATGATGAAACAAATATTAAAAAAGTAATTGAAGTTTTAGAAAATAAAAATTATATTGTTCCAACATTTCAAATAGTACGAAAAAAAACAAATACACCATATTTTACATTTTGCACACCTGAAGCAACAAATGCAATTATAAGATATTTAAAAGGTAATTTAAGATGCATGGATAAAGAGAGTCCATTATTTGGCATGGACGTTGGAGGTATTGGTGGTATGTTTATACGTTTGAATGATAAACTCAATCTTGGATGGAAGAAGAATAGGCGTTTTTTTCATTCTCATAGTTTACGTAAAGCTTTTGCTACTACGCTGTATAATTCTAATCTTGATCCGATGACTATTGATTTTTTATCTGGCCGTTCTATTGATTCGACCCATGATGCTTATTTTAAGGCTGATCCTGAGAAGTTGAAGAATAAGTATATGTACTTTATGGATAAGTTGACTGTTTATAATACTGGTGGGATAAATAGTGCTTTAAATCGCAGTGAACGTATGGAATATGAATCATTAAAACAGAAATATTCTAATAATGAGAAGGAACTTGAAGAATTAAAAGGAATGTTGTTTACCTTGAAGAAACGTATTGATTCAATATAGGTCAAGTTATTTGTTTATGGTATTTTGTGGGTGTTTGTTTTTTCTATTTTATATTTTTTTTATTATGTTCTTATTTTACTGAATACTTGTTCCATATTACTTTAATTAACAATGTTATTTAGCTAAAATGTGAATAAAGTATAATAAAGGTAATTAATAAAGTATAATATAGGTAATTACAAAAAAGTTACCTTAATAGGGATTAATACCCTTTACTAAAATATATAGTTCTAAATTTAAGATTTTTGGAGGAAACAAATTTGGAGAAAATCGCTAAAAACCAACGAAGCAACATGGATGGATGGCTTATAACACCTGAAGAATATAGGGAATTTACAACTCTACGTGAATGTAAAGATGGTTTTAAGGAAATCTTCGAATTTGTGAATTCAAATCTATGAAAAATTAGTAGAATTAAAAATACATTATAATTTTGTGTTCATATTTTTTTTTGATTTGTTATTAAAAAAAATGGCATTTGATATTAACATATTATTATGTAACAAAAAATTGGTTTTTTTATTTTTTGAAAGTATTAATTAGAAAATAAATTCCAACTTTGAATCACCCAACACTTTCAAAAAAAAGGAAAGATGGAATGGGGAATATATGGAGAAAAAATTAAAGAGGTGTAGAAGAAAAGGATTAAGGATTTGAATATTATGATGGTACATCTTTTTTTTGAGGGATGATATTATTTTTTTGAAATTGCTCCTTTCATAAAATAATCTTATTGAAGTATATAAAAATTATAAGTTTAAATGAAATTATTGTTTTAATCAATTTATTTACTTTCCTAAATTATTGTTTAAGGGAAAAAATGAATACTTATACTACATAAAAATAAGTTTCCTTTCTAGGTATTAACAAAAAGATAAAATAAGGACATGAGTATTAATATTCTTTAATTAAAATTAGGAAAAAAATATCTAAAAAATTATATTCCATAACAAATTAGCATTTTATGTTATTTATACGAAAAAAATAAATTAATTTTTTATTTATCATTAAAAAGATTTTTTAAATCAAATGAGAAAAATCATTATGGGAATTGGTTCTAGTGTATGCCAATTAAATAAAAAAAAAGAATAATCCAAAACGAAAAAAAATATTACACCAAATATTGTTTATTTTTTACTTGTAAAAAAAAAATCAGGTTTCTTTTGAAAAAAAATGAAATTAGAATAATTAGACGCTTACAATTTTGTTTTATTATTTTTATAAAATCAACTCTTTATATATTTAAATATTATTGTTAAAAATAAAATGAATTCCAATATTAATTTTGGGAAAGTAAAAAATAAAACATACATTTCATTATATTATACTCATTATAGTATTATCCATAAAAAAAATGAAATATAAAATAGTCAAATCCAAAATTCATAAAAAAAAATTTATTCGCACCTTCCCCACCCTATTCATACTCTTTTTTTAATTGATAAATCTACAAAGTATTATTTTGAATTTCATCAATAAGGAAACCTAATAATATTCTAAAACAAATAAAATGAGGAGGAACAAAACAAAATGGCAGAACAAGTAATGGAATCCAAACTATGGAGTATAACAGATATACTACGTGGACACATGGATGCTAATGAATATAAAAGTTATATGCTGAGTTTCATATTCTACAAATATTTATCAGAAAATGTAGAAAAAACAGTACAAGAAGTAGGACAAGATGAAGAAAAACTAGTACGTGAAAAAATTGGATATTATATACCAAAGGAATATTATTTTAAGTCAATAATTGATAAAGTCAACAATGATGAATACATACTAGACCTATTACACACATCATTAAAAGCAATAGAAGAAAGTATAAATAAAGACATAAAAGATCCATTAAATATATTTGAAGACTTAGACTTAGAAACCACAAAACTAGGAAAAACAAAAGAAGCAAGAAATACCATAATAGGAAAAGTACTATTAAAACTAGATGAAGTAGACTTCCGTCTTGAAGATACAGAAACAGATGTACTAGGAGATGCTTATGAATACTTAATAGGTATGTTTGCAGCAACAGCTGGTAAGAAAGGTGGAGAATTCTATACACCTCAAACAGTAAGTACAATATTAGCACGTATTGTATCACATGGAAAAGAAACTATTAAAAAAGCATATGATCCAACATGTGGAAGTGGCTCACTTTTACTTAGAATAAGTAAAGAAACAAATGTAGAAGAATACAGGGGACAAGAATTAAACACTACAACATATAATCTTGCAAGAATGAATCTTATGTTACACAATGTACCTACAACAAAATTTGATATAAGACAAGGAAATACACTTGAAGAACCACAATTCTTAGATGAACGTTTTGATGCAATAGTAAGTAATCCACCGTACTCTGCACATTGGAGTAGTAGCAAAGAGTACTTGAAAGAAGATCCACGATTTAATGAGTATGATAAACTAGCACCAAAAAGTAAAGCAGATTATGCCTTTATACAGCATATGTTATATTTATTAGCAGATGATGGAATTATGACAGCAGTTTTACCTCATGGTGTATTATTTAGGGGTAGTGGGGAGGCAAGTATAAGAAAACATATTATAGAAAAGAATTATTTAGATGCAGTTATAGGTTTACCTGCTAATTTGTTTTATGGTACTGGTATACCAACTATGATTTATGTGATGAAGAAGAATCGTAGCCTTGATGAACCTGTATTATTTATTGATGCTTCAGAGGAATTTGAAAAAGGAAAAAAACAAAACATATTAACAGATGAGCATGTGGATAAGATTGTCGATACGTATGTTAATCGTGAAGAGATTGAAAGATATTCTTATCTTGCTTCTATGGATGAAATAATAGAAAATGATTTTAATTTGAATATTCCACGTTATGTAGATACTTTTATACCTGAACCTGAAATAGATCTTGATGAAGTACATGATGAGATATGTAGGATTGATGCTGAAATGGAGAAGATAGATAAGGAATTATTAAAATATTGTAATGAATTAGGAATTAAACCGCCTTTTCCGGTGAAAGATGATAGTTATATGACTAGTACTGGGGAGGAATCTAAGGATGATGATGGACTAGATCAATGGATAAATTAGAAGAAATATAAGTAGTGGATGATAGAAAAACTACAATGAATTAAATTATTTAGATATATTTAAAATGATTTATTAAATGAAATGGAGGAAGAATAAATGGAATCACTGGAAGATAATAAATATTTTAAGGAATTCTGTGAAAAAAATGGAATTACCAAAGTTTATCAAAAACATAATTACAAAATTGTATTGAGCATGCTTCATGAAACCATGAATATCACAATAGATGATATGGTGCACCAGACAGAAAAAGAAGCAAAACAAACAATAAAATTATTTAAAAACAATCTTAAAACGGAAGATATGGCATTAAATTTACGTAAAAGATCTCTTAATCAAATTAGAGAAATATATAATTCATTTAATGTAATTGATAATTCAAAATATGAAATAAAAGATAATTATTACTTTAAAAAATTTTGTAATGATAGAAATTTAGGGGAGAGATCAAAAAAGAATTACATTGATCATCTCAAAACATACGTTGAAGTTATGGATATTTCATTAGATGAAGCATTAGATTCTCAAAGGACATCTGATGAAATAGAAGAAGAAATACGAAAATACGAAAATATATTATCAGAAGACGGCTATGCAGTGAAAACTATAAACAATAAATTACAACATGTAAAAATAGTATACAGGCACTTTAATAAAATAAAGAATGGACATACTCTTGGTAATGGATTAAATTCAAGGATAAAGAAGAAAATAAAAACAAGCACACCCTCCCCTGCACAAATAAGAGCAAAAAAAGAGGATGAAAAAGAAGAAATTCCACAATTTGATAAAAATGGGCAATTAGATATATATTATGATCCTATTTTTAAAAAAGCATGTCAAGAACTTAATATAAAAACAAAACAAAACAAACTTACTTATAAAGCTGCACTTTCACATTTTCTTAATACAATAGGAATGACTTTTAATGAATTTATCAAAAGTAATCCATCACCCCTATTATTAAAGTCATATTTTAATAAATTCCAGGGATACATGTACTTAGATGGAATGGCTGAAAGTAGTGTACGTATTATGGTTGGAAAAGTCAAAAAATTATGTAAACATTTGTGTTTTGAGTTACCAGAGCCTGAAAAAGAAATTTATCCACTAAATAAAAAAGGTAATCCTAAACTATTAGTTCTTGAAAAAGATCCTTCATATAATGTAGATGATGATCCACTTTTTAAGAAAATGTGTGAGGAGAGGAATCTTTCCCGAAATACAATAAAATGTTATTCTTCTTCGTTAAAAGAGTATTTAGTATTTCATAATATGACATTAAAAGAAATCGTTGATGAAGCAGAAGAAGAAGAAGAACAAGGAATCAGAATGAAAAATAGGAAAATTAAACAAAGATTAATGGATTATAGAACCTTTTTAATAAAACAGAATATGACTCGAACAACTATTAATACATATCTAAGTAAAACTAAAACAGTATATAGTCACTTTGAAATAGAAATCCCTGATTTACCAAGAGTTAAAATGAAAAATGAAAGACAAGTAACATATTTTGATCTTCCTACACGTGATCATATAAGAGAAGCACTTGAATTATGTGATCTAAAAGGAAAGGCACTTATCTTATTTATGTCAAGTAGTGGAACAGCAAGAGCTGAAACATTATCACTTACAGTACGTGATTTTATTAATGGATGTAAGGAATATACTACAAAGACAAATTTAAAAGAAATACTGGAAGAATTACAATACCGTAATGATGTAGTGCCAACAATCCATCTTCGACGTATCAAAACAGATAAGCAATATTATACATTTTGTAGTCCTGAAGCATCATATCATATTATAAGAGAATTATTATTACGTCCAGAAGTAAACTATGATGATGCCTTATTTAATTGGTCTGACGGTGCGATGCTTCACTTTTTCCAGAGTATAAATGATACTAAAAATTGGGGAAGGGTAGGTAAATACAGATTTTTCCGCAGTCATGCACTGAGAAAATTCCATGCAAGTAATATCGGGCTACCTACAGAGTTTGTTGATGCACTTGAAGGACGAAGTAAAAATAAAGTACATGAAACATATATTAAAACAAATCCTGAAAAGCTTAAAGAGAAATATTTAGAATGTATGGGAAATGTTATGATAGGTGCAATACCTCTTTCACCTGAAACAATTAAGCCTGCTCCACGTGCACAAATGGGTAGTGAAAGAAAACCAGCACCATTAACTCAAAGTTATGATCCTACACTTAATTTTAACTTATCATCAAATCAAACAAGTGTAACTAATAATGGTGGTAATCAAGGTGTTTGGACACGTGTTGTTGGACGTACTCCACGTGCTAATATTAAATCTGGTACTGGTAAGGCATGTAGTCTTAATGGTGGAGATAAACGTATTAGTTTCTTTACAACAGGATAAAATGGGGGTACATGATTACTAATGAATGAAGAAGTAGAAGAATTACTAAATAACCCCCTTTTCATCACCTATATAAATAAAAGTAATATAACATCATTTAGAACAATAGAACAATATGCCAAGGGGCTCAACAAGTACTTAAAGTATAAAAATTTAACAATTGATAAATTACCACCACTCACAGTAGATGAACTACAACATGAACTAGACAGGTACGGAGAATACCTGACAGAAGAAAACCCTAAGAAAACCTTTGATAAAATACGAAAAGAATTCACGCCAATAAAACAATACTACCAACTAATACATGGCGTAGTATTTCCTAAAAAAGCTTCTAAAAGAACCCGTGACCCAGACTCATTTAAGTATACTGTGTTTGATGATTTTTGTAAAGGATTAAAGAAACAAACCCGAAGACATTACGGGTTATGTCTTGATGAATACATGAAATGGACTGGTAATACATTAGATGAAATACTAAAAACCACGAAGAACACGGATGAAATATTAGATGAATTAGAAGTATATAAAATGGAGTTAAATAAAACCATTCCTAGTCTTAGGACGTGTTATGATCATGTTGGTTGTGTAAGACGTTTTTATAAACATTTTGGATTAATTAAAAAGAATAATGATGACATTTACCCAAATAGTCATGAACTCGAAAAAATAGAAGAAATACGACAAATACGTGTAGAAAGAAATATAGCACCAAGCACATTTCAAGGATATCTCACAGTACTCATGGATTATTGTAATTTTCATAAGATGACCATACAAGAATTACTACAAGAAGCCCAACATGACGAAGAAACTATACATGTTAAAAAGAATCGTACAATTAAACAAAGACTCCTCAAATACAGATCATACCTGATAAATAACTCGAAACATCATAGTTCAGAAACAATAAAAGGATATATTGCAAAAGTTCAAACTTTTTATAATCATTACGAAATAGAAATACCTAACCTTCCTAATGTGAAACTGCCTTCTGCATATAAATCTACTTATGATGATTTGCCTACGAAGGAACAGTTAAGACAAGCTTGCGACCTTGCAGATCAAGAATTTAAAGCCCTTATTCTTTTCATGAGTAGTAGTGGAACTGCACGGGCTGAAACACTTTCTTTAACTGTTGGTGATTTTATTAAAGGTTGTAAGGATTACACTACTAAAACAGATATACATGAAGCACTCCAAGAATTAAGGTACAGAGATGATGTTGTACCTACATTGTATCTACGCCGGATTAAAACGGATAAATATTATCATACTTTCTGTAGTCCTGAAGCTTCAAAGTGTATCATTGAAGTATTAATTCACCGTCGTAACATTCAACTAGGAGATTCATTATTTAACATTACGCCTGGAGCATCAGAGGTACGTTTTCAGAAGATAAATGATGAAATGAGATGGGGTAAAGTTGGACGTTTCCGTTTTTTCCGAAGTCATGTTATGAGGAAATATTATGCAAGTAATATAGGATTACCACCAAATATTGTTGATGATCTGGAGGGACGTTCTAAAAGCATGGTTCATGAAGCATATATCAAGAGTAACCCAGAGAAGTTAAAGCAAATGTACATAGAACACATGAATAATGTAATGATATACAATGAAGTACCAAAACCATACACGTCCTGTCACGTAGAACAACCAGTAGTGACGAATAAGTCCTCTGCTAATAATGTAACATGTACACCGGGTAATGTGAAGCCTCAGCGTGAAGGAATTCGTGACACGGATCGTATAAAAATAACAATGTTTCATCACCGGGATCATAGAATAATGATGATCCGTGATGAACCATACTACTACAACTAAAAAAAAATAATTAAAATGGAGTTATATAGAATTATTATGAATCGTAGACAAAAACAAGCCTATATTTGGCATAGTAGACATGAAGATTATAAACAAAGAATAAGACAAGCAAGAAGAATAATAAAAAAATGCTACAACAATTATGAAAATCCTTACATAGCATATAGTGGTGGAAAAGATAGTATAGTACTAAGTCATATGGTACTAAGTATGTATCCAGATGCTAATGTATGGCATTGGGATTATGGTGATGATCTTATGCCTCGTAAATATGAAAAAGAAGTACTAGTTAATATTCATGATATGGGTTGTAAGCATCTAATTGTAAATAAAAGAAAAGGAAAAGGAGAAAATACTAGTAGTGGATATAAACAATTTTTTGGAACAATTGCAGAAAATAAAGATAAATATGGCTGGGATATAGGACTTATAGGTATTAGACAACAAGAATCATGTAATCGTCGACAAACATATACTGATTATTTTATGAATGATTGTTGTTATCCATTACTTAAATTAACAGTTGATGATATATGGGCTTATATTATTAAAAATAAGTTAAATTATCCTAGTAGTTATGATTTAATGGGTGATTATGAAGGATGGGATAAGATAAGATTTGTTACATTTAATGACCCTGAATTTGATACACTGGAAAATCATCATGGAATATTCATCTAAAAAAAGTAGTATATTGGGTGGTTAAAGCTTCTTATTCATCATATGTTTTACTAATAAACTCAGTCCATGACTTACTAAATTTATGATTACTGAATGCTTTTTTAAGTCCACTAATCTGTTTTAATCGTAGTACTTCATCCATTTCCATACCAAGACTCTTACAGATACGATCATCACTCCATCCTTCACTAGATAATTCTATTACTATATCACTCATACTACGTATTTGATGAGTTCCTCTTGCTCTGTTATGCCTGATAGTACTACCCATTCTTTCATCTAATGGTTTATCAATCACAGTTAATGGTAAGTATCCATGTAATCGTTCTTTGATATCTTCATGTTCCTTTCCTACACGGTTACGGTGGAAACCATCCACTATTTCATATCCATCTTCTTTTTTATATGCTACTATAGGTTGTGTATATCCATCAACCCGTATTGATTCATATAATAAGTTCATTTCTGGTGTTGCTACTTTGTTTGGATTGTATTCATTAGCTTCTATTTGATCTCCTTGTATCCATTGAACATGACTGATTGGTTCATCAAATGGCATGCACTCTGCAATTTCCTTGTTTATCATGTTTATTTTTTCTACTTTTTCGTCGATGTTATCTATATCATTTAGTTCTTTTTTTAATTGTTTAATAGTGTCTTCTATCATTTTATAAGTTCAACTCCTTAGCAACACGTTTTAAAGGTTTACTATTTGTATTTTCTTCTTTAATTAAATTTCCTTTATACTTTTCTTTCATTTCTAGTAATAATTCTTTGTCTCGTTTTGTTTCACCAAAAGATAATCTACTCATCCAAAAATCATTACGTTCTATTGCTCTTGCTACACGTCTCCAACTTGCTACCTTTTTTTGTGATTCTAATTTTTTATCAGCAGTATCTGGGATATCTTCTATTTTTACTCCATTATGTTCTTCATGCCATGTAAGGAATTTCTGTATTTTTCGTACATAATGATCACGTAACTCAGGTGCATATAATCCTAAACTTTCAAGTAGAAATACGCTGTATTCTTGCCATGTCATGTGTTCGGGTTTTTCACTCTTAATATTTCCTAGTAATGATGTACGGGCGTAGATGTTACCAAAATTAACACCTGCTAATCGTTGTAATGCACGTTCCCATGTTTCAGGTTCAATTACTCTTATCTGGTCTAGTCCTCCTTTTTGGTCATCTCCGAAGAATTGACATAGTCTTTGGCTGTGTATTCCTACACCGTTTTTCCATAGTTTTTCGTATACTTGGTTGTATTGCCAGTCGTATTTTTCTACTACTCCCCAGATGTCACGTGTACTCCAATCATAGATTGGGTAGAAGTTGTATATGTCTACTGGTTTTCCATTGATTTTTAGTTGAGTAGTCCATTGTTTATCCTTGTATGTGTTTTTAGCTGTGGATATAATAGTACGAAAACGGTTAAGGCTTTCATCAGATCGGATAGCTACTCCTTGACAACAACTTCCATTGTGTGTGTTGGTGTACCATTCTCCGAATTTGGGTGTGAATTCTTCGAATTCCATGCCTTCATAGAAGAATGGAAAGGGGTTGTTGTCGGTTGTAATTGCATCTTCTGGTATTTCGCAGATCCATTTGTCTTTCTTGTTTTCATCCCAGCATGTCCATTTTGGTTCAAAAACACTTACTGCATTACGAAGACTAAGGGGTAAGCATACCCAGTAGAAGTCACGAATACATTTCATATTGCTTCGTAGGTATTCTATATGGTCTATAGTATCCTTGTATTGTGCTTCTAGGTGTATGCTGAGTATATCATATTTTACGCCCATTTCTTGTGCTACTTTGTCTGCTAGTTGTACCATTACACTACTATCTTTACCACCACTTAGGCTGAGGCATACGTTGTCAAATTCGTTGAAGATGAATTCTAACCGTTTACGTGCAGCGGTTAGTACATCTTCACCTGTGTATATTTTTGGCATGATTATTCACGCTCTACTTGTATAGTGTATGTTCCTGTGAGGTCTGTGTATTTGTATTCGAATGTGTTGTTTTCATTGTTTATTAGTGTATTGTAAAAGTCTGTGTTGTCTTGGTCTCTGCAGTGTTCAAGTGTTAGGTAGTCTTGTTTGTTGTTGCTTGTCCATCCTAGTAGGGGTGTTCCGTCCCATGCTCCGGTTTCTGGGTGTCTTGCTTCTACATCGTTTATACTTCCATAATTGTTGATGTATACTTTATATTCTAATTCTGCTTCGTTTATGCTTAATTTAAAAGGTATTATTTTTAATTCCATTGTTGTTTCATCTCCTATTGTGTTGTTTGAATGTTGTATTTTTCAGATATGATTTTTGCATGTTCTCTGGTGCATGTCCATCCATCATATTCTTTGTTCCATGTGAAGTAGTCTTTTATTAGTGTCCATAGTTCATATGATGTTCTATTGTTGAATTGGTATATTCCTTGTTCTACTTCTACCAGTTCTAATTCTTCATTTTCGGGTGGTAGGTTTTGGATTTCTGCATATTTGATTGCATCATGGATTTCTAGTAGTATTGGTGTTATTATTTTTGGTAGTGTTTTTCGGTATTCTCTGAATGTTTGTCCTTGTACTTTTGCTGCTATTTCATCGATTTTTGTGTCTGGGAGTATTTTTTGTACTATTTCTTTTCGTTCTCCTGTATTGTATGATTCACAGTTTACGGCGAAGTCATCTACTGCTTTGTTGTAGCGGTTTATTTCTTCTTGTGTTAGTTGTTCTCCTTCGCATTTGTTTTTTATTGCCATGAGTATTTCATGGCATGTGTGGTCTATATTTCGTTGGGTGATTTGTTTCATTTTGTATTTTGTCTCCTTTTTGTTTTTTTGTTTCTATTACTTAATATATTTTTCTTAGTATATAAATGTTTTAGTTTATTTATTATAAAAATAAAATTATTTATAAAGTATACTCTTGTACATATTCTATACATAAATATTCTAAGAAATTATGTAAATTTTCAAGCTCTTCATCATCAAATGAATTTAATTTCTTACTCATTTCCTGTATTGAATGACAGATATTTCGAAGTTCTATATTTTCAAATAAAATTGTTTTATGAAATTGAATTGCTTTTTCCGGAGTTGCTTTTTTCATGATTATTTTCATTTTTTTTATTTTAATACCTATGTTATCTGGTTTCTTATCTATTTCATTGTTTAATGTTGCTAATTGTTTGTTTAAGTTGTTTAATTGTTTTTCATATTGTTGTATGTTTTCTTCTGCATATGTTGTCATATCATTTAATGTGTTTTGTATTGATGGTATGAGGGGTATTTTATTTTCAATATTTTGTATTATTTCCTTTCTATTCATTTCATTTTCTCCATAATATATTTTTTAGTTTAAAAATTATAAAAATAAATGTGTAATTAAAAATTACCACCAATTATCTTCACTTAATCCATAAAATGCTACATAATCTTCACATAAATTAATGAAACGATCATACATATCTTGAATTCCTTGTATACTGTATTCTTCCAGATATTCACATTCTTCTTCTATCATTTCACAAATCTCCATGTCTACTTTTGATTCACTGATACAACTTTCACATATTTGTATATGTTCCTCAACTAATTCAACCTTGTTGGTTATTTCATCATAGTATTCCATATCCATATGTGTTGATTTTTCTAAGTTTTCTTGTATTCTTTTGTATTCTTTTAATTGTGGTTCTAATAGTTGTTGGTTGTTTTTTTGTGATTGTATGAATTCTTTTATTCCATGTTTAATACTTCCGAACCTATATGTTTGTTTTCTGAATGTGTCAATTAGTTCATATTTTTCAGGTTCTAGTTCTCTTCTGCATGTGTCTAGTTTTTGGTCTAGTTGTTCCATGTATTCTAGTGCATCGTTGTATATTGTTATTGTTTTTTCATCTGGGTGTGTGTTTAGTGTTTCTGATATGTTTATTAGTTGAGTGTTTATTTTTCCTATTTTGTTTGTCATATTGTTTATAAATTCAAATTTTTGTTTTGTTTCCATTTTTGTTCATTCCTTTAGTTTTGTATTTATTATTATATTTTTTATAGTATATAAATGTTTTTGTTTAAAAATTATAAAAGTAAATTTGGTAATAAAAATATATTATTACTAAATTTTACAATACGGTACATATAATTCATAGAACCAGTTAAGTTCTCTGATATTATATTTAATTGATTCTATATCCATTAAATCAATAAATTGAACATCATTTACAAATGAATCACATAATTCAGAATCTATTTTAGCTACTCTTATTTTATCTAACAATAGTCTAACATGATTAATTTGAGTTTCAGTAACCGGATATTCAATTGGTGTGTTTTCTATTTCTTTTTTATGATGTTCTATGAATTCTTTAATTCCATTTTGAATTTGTGGCTGGAATTGTGTTTTTTCAATGTAATCTTTTATAAATTGATTTTTTTCAGTGTCTGGATTTATGTTTTGTATTATTTTTTGTTTTGATTCCATTTTTGATATGTCTCCTTTTAGGTTTTATTTTTCTATATAATAATATAGTTTAACTAGTATATAAATGTTTTTGTTTAAAAATTATAAAAGTAAATTTTATTATAAAAAAATTAAAAAATTATTTAACAATAATTTCAACCAAAACATTATCCTTACAAAAAACATCAAATTCAGACAAATACAAAATATATTCACAACAATCATTTTCACTGCCTAAATTAAATAACTTCTTCGGCAATGTAAAAGTATAACCATTAGGAATAGGATATATTTTTCGTTTCATGTAAGGAGTAAGAGTATCAGGTTCACAACAAGTCATATATGTATGTCCATTTCTTTCATAGATATAAGTTACTAAATTATCACTGACCACTTCTAATAATTCTTTAGGAATACTTACTTTATAACTAGTGAATATTTTTGTTTCACCATTTTTGTTTTTTTGTCGGATCTTATTTTCCATTATTTTATATGTATATGTTGCTATAGGTTTTCCATCTTGTATTTGGATATTCATATTGTATTGTCATCTCCTATAATTTTTAATGTTATTTCTCCAAGCCGTCCAGTATTTATATCAACTTTATTCATATTTAATGTATATATAATATGATCTGCATTATCAGGAATTATACTAATTGGTATGTTTATCATATTATTTTGTTTAATTTTTATTGTATGATATTTTTCTAGTGTTGTTGGTGTAACTGGTGATATTCTATATTCTTCATCTTGGATATATATATGTATTGTATTTGTATTCATGTATTCAATTAGGCTTCTTGGTATGTAAGTTTCGTATCCTTTGTATATTTTGTCTTTATATATATTTTGAGTAGGATATATTTGATGTCTGTATATTATATTTGTTCCAGTTGATGTTGTCTTATATGTTATACTCATAATATGTGTGCCTCCATTAATATGTTATACTACATATTATTATATAATACTTTGGATAATAATTATACTAAAATATATATAATGTTCAATCAAGTATATATAATTATAAAATAAATAAAACTTAAAGGAGTCAAAGATAAAATGAACAAGAAACTATATACAGTACTCCTAATATCCATAATAACACTTCTATCAATATCAAGTGCAAGTGCATGGCTATTTGGAGACAATGAAGATGTAAAAACAATAAACTTCACAGGAAATGAAACAATGGTAATGTACGGGACAGATACGCCTGCAGGAGAAAATAATGAATATCCTTTATCCATAACTAAAGATAAAGAAAGTTATTATATGAATATGTATGAATTTGAAGATCTTATAACAATCAGTTCAAATGTTAAAAAAGAGTATAATTTATGGCTTCATGATAAAAAAGGCGTCAATGAATTTGATTTTGAAGGACAACCTTTCGTAGCAGAGTATAAGACTAACCAAACTGTTGGTGCTAATAATAATGCTAATGTAATTACTAAGATTATGTATCCAAATGGTACAGAGATTAAATATGAATCTAAATAAATAAATTTTCTATTTTTTTTAATATATTTTTTGACTTTATCAATTTTTTACATTATTTATTGTTTGTTGTTATACGAATTATGTATTACGTATTACGCTGCTGTTATTTTTTTGTAATACGTTATACATTTTTGAAATCTTCCAAATGTATCTACTGCATATCATAAACATATAATAATAGTTCTATAAAATACGAAATATGTAATACGTATTACAAACCAAATAATTTTTTGTAAAACGTTAAACATTTTATAATTTCTCCGAAGATGTACAGCAGAAACACATTTAATATTATTTATATTTCATGTAATATTTCATTATTAAAAAATAGTTATTTCATCAGTGCGGGCTTGTTTTGTTTGTTTGACATATTATTCGCTGTTTTAAAACACATATATAAATTATAGTTAAGTATAAATAATAGGTAAAAGATAATATGTATCATATAATTTAATGTAATATAAAATATAGATAATATAATTTAATTCCTGTGCCAAACTCCTAGATACTTTCGTGGAAAATATATTTTGTATAACGTTTTACATTTTTCATGTTACTTCGTAATACGTAATACATGGTTCGTATAAGTTTGAACCATGGCTTATTGTCTGATACATTCGTATAAAATAACTTTTGTATAACGTTTAACAAAAAAAATTTAAGATCGTAATACGTAATACATGGTTCGTATAAGTTTGAACCATGGCTTATTGTCTGATACATTCGTATAAAATAACTTTTGTATAACGTTTAACAAAAAAAATTTAAGATCGTAATACGTAATACATAGTTTACATAAATACGAACAATATAATATTTATCCAATAACAATATATCCATTTACAACAAAAATAGAAAATGTTAAACGTTAAACAAAAACAAAATTACCCCGTAATACGTAATACACACATTTAAATACTAAACCCAATAAAATAAATAAAATAAAGGGAGATGAAAAAACAAAATGATAACATACACACGCAAAGAAGACCATTTAACACTAGAAATACACCAAAAACTACTGCTAAAAACAGAATCATACAAAACAAAACACGATGGAACAAAAAAATACACACATTATGATACAATACTACCACACGTATTAACAGAATATTTACAACCAGAAGAAAATATATTATATTTTTACATTAAAAATAACAGGATATACCTTACAAGTCATTCACCTGGTGGAATATATGAATCATTTCCTACAACATTAACTAAAATCAGTAATACATCCAGTAAATTAAATGTACCTATTAATATTACTAAATTATTCCCTGGATGTAATAATATAACATTCATATTAAATCCAGATAATACAGATTTCTTTACAGGGAAAAAGGGAGAAATTAGTGTAACTATTGATTAATTTAAATTGGGAGGACTTTTATTTTTATGGATAA
This sequence comes from Methanosphaera cuniculi, assembly GCF_003149675.1. Taxonomy (NCBI): domain Archaea; kingdom Methanobacteriati; phylum Methanobacteriota; class Methanobacteria; order Methanobacteriales; family Methanobacteriaceae; genus Methanosphaera; species Methanosphaera cuniculi. The sequence goes on from NZ_LWMS01000031.1 coordinate 167,700, forward strand.
AATAATAACTACAGATGATGGTATGATTACATGTACTTATTCTAAAATTTATTCATCAAAAACAATTAAACAAAATAGTTCTGGTGAGAATATTCATTATGTAAATTATCGTACAAATTTACCAGAAAGTATTGTTAAGTTATTTGATAATGATATTGTTTTATATTGGTATCTGCATGATAATAATATTTATTTAACTAATGTTTGTCCAGATGATGATATTATTTATGCACGTCGTCGTGTTATAAATAAGCGTGGAGGTTTTTTGATTGCATTGCCTAAATCAATATTCCCGTGTCTTGATAATGTTTCTTATCTTGAATTTATTGTATTTTTGGAGAAGTGTGATTTTGTATCTGGTGATGTTGGTTTAATTGAATGTTGTGTTAAAGTTTAGTTGATTTTTTTAGATATTCTTCTTTTTGACACTACTTTTAACCAAAACATTTATATAGTATGGATATTATAATATAATATAGAAATTACAAAAAGCATATGAAAAAAATATATAAAGTATGTAAAAGAAAATATTAATTAGAAGGTATTACTTACCCACTAATCACTATTCTTTGTAAAAAATATCAAAAAATAGCAATAAGGGGAATTACTTTCCATCTAATTAGCTATTAAAAAAAATAAAAAGTCAATGGAAAACATTTAAAATTAATAAAAAAAAGAGCATATTAATACTTTATTAAAAATAATAGATAAAAAGAATGATATTTTGATATTATTTAACTTAATCAAAAAATCATTAATTATAATTTGAAGAAAAACATAAAACATCATCAAGTCGATTTATCAGGACTTAGGAAATTTTGATAATTCAACTATTTATTTATTTTTCCTCAAATTATCATATACCTTACAAGAAGTATATTTTTTATATTTATAACAAAAATATAGTTTCAATAAGTCATTAATGATTATCAATGATGTAGGAAATACAAATAAATTGTAGCCATACACCTCATGTACTATTTTTGTTATATATTATGTATATATTTTTTTGTATAATGTACAGTCAAGAAACTTTAAAGTAAAATGAGAAGTAGGAATATAAGAATCCACTATCCATATTTACAAAAAAAAATAAATGACTGACAATTATATTTAAGAACAAAAAAAATAACTCCTTGTATACCATAAAATAAATGCTTTTGAAAAGTATTTAATATTTTAATATCAAAATAACTCTATTTTTTATCATTTTTTTTTATAAATTATAGTATCTAAAAAATAAATTATCACTCTTTTTTTTACTATAAATGAATAATTCTATTACTTTTTTTCAAATGCACACTTGTAATTTCATAAATACATTTCAAAAAAATGGAGCAAGTGAAAAATGCAGAATAAACCACGATTAAATAAAGTACAAAATGAATATGAATTCAGCCCTGTAGAACCACACATAGAAGAATCAACAATGATAGCATATGCTATAACATTCATTCTAGTATTCATAGGAAGTCTGGTAGGATACATTTTATAAAGCTATACGAATATGTGGCAATGTTTCTAGGAGCAATATTCATAGGATATCTCCTAAAACATATCATGATTTTACTTTAAGGAGCGTATAATATTATGGCAAAAAAAGGAGTAACAGGACGACTAAGTGAAGAAGACAAAAAGAAACTGTATGATTATGGATACAATGTAGGAAGTGGACTAGAAAAATTATTAGAAATACTAGATAACATAGAAGAAAACCAAATCCACATCAATCCACGTGGAATGGAGAAAAAATTACAAAAACGGATTAAAAACAAACAAAATCAACTAAAAAAAATAGAAAAACTCTACAATAAAACACTAAAACGACTTGAAAAAACAACTGAGTTAGTCCAGATGAGAAAACAACAAATCAATAACCTTGACACACAACTTGAAGCAATAAAAGTATCTGCAGAAGAAGTACAAATTGCAAAAGATACACGATTCAATGAAGCAGTAGAACGTGTAAAACAACCTCTTCGTGCAAAATATGAAGCAAGTCAAAAAGGATTTGTTCGTAAAGCACATGAATGTGTATTAACTGATGTATCTAAGAATTACAATGTTAATCCTTGTGAAATAATGAAAGCCATCCCCGAAAAATACTGGGAAGCACTTGAAAATTATGATAAATACGTCCAGAAAGAAAAAGTTACGCCTAAGAAGTACCATCAAGACATACAAGATTTATTAAATGCAAAAATAGTTCAAAATAATGGAGATGTGAAAATTGAAAACAAATTTGAAAAAAGAATCATTCGGAGCTAGAATAACAAGTGATACAAAAAATATCATTAACAAAAGTGGATTAACATCAACTCAAGCAGTTGGAATCATTGAATCTGACCTTAATGGAGGATGTACACGTTCCACAGAATTTCTTCAAAATCAACGTAGAGTTCTAATTGAAGATTTAATAGAAATTGAAAAAATACGTGATGATCTACGAGAACATTGTGCAGAACTTAAAAATATGATGGATTTACTACGTGAAGAAATTAATGAAGATGAAAAGGAGTTAGGATTACAATGAATAATTTAATGGATATTAAAATAACCTTAAATAATGGGAATAAGATTCATGGCAAATTTAACATGAACAATAAAGCTATCCAATATTGTAAAGACGATGAATATCATTGTATACACATTGATAATAAGCCTGATTATATTAAGATTATTGAAATAATTGGATTTGGTGATATATATGTTGTATAAAGAAAGTATGATCCAGTGCCCTTGCATGGATTTACAAGAAATGATGGATACTGAAGTAAAAATTGATGAAGTTGACCGTACAAACAATATTTGCATAATTAACACTCATAGAAACGTGGGAGTAATTGCTTATACAATACTAACAGCTTATATGAATCAAAAAGACAATGTTACCTATGTTAATTCCAATACTCTCATAATACATGGAATACCATTAAATACACTGAAAGAACAACTACGACATTTATCCAATGAAGTAGTAGCAGAACTCTTCCAACAATTATACTACAACGAACCATTAATTGCACGTGACTTTAAAACACATCTTTCAAGGTACAATATGGAACATGATGAAAATGATGATACATATCATATTCACACATATGATACTGGTGATGCTCTGCTAATGGCATTAATACTAAGATACAAAGGATTTACTGATGTAAATTATACACGTGGACATATCTACCAGGATTTCACGTATAATCCTGAAACTATAGACATTAAAAAAGAATTATGTAGTATTACAATTGATGAAGTACGATGTGCTTTTGGTAAACTTTGTGAAAAAAGTAGACGTATAAGTAAATACTTTGCATGTATGAATAATTTATGTTATCATGATAAATTATGTCTTTATGATGATCAATTCTGGGATGAGCCCTTAAAAGAATACTAACCCCCATATTTTTTATTTAATAAATTTTTTTTATAACTAATATAGGAATGAAATAAAATGACACTTGATAATTGTATAATAGAAGGAAAAAAAGCAGAAATACAACTCTTCCAAAAAGTAAAACAAGCACGTACCATGTATCTTGAAAGTGGAGTACAAAAAAGTGGATTTAACCGCTTTCACAAATTCAAGTACTACACACTTGATGATATAGTGCCTGTAGCAGATGGTATCTGTAATGAACTTGGATTACTAACACTTACAGATGTTACAAATAATACTGCTACAATGCAAGTAGTAGATATTGAAACAGGACGTAGTATAGACTTTAAATTCAGTATTCAACTTACTGATGATTGTCCTGATAATATTAATCAACAAATACAAAATCTAGGAAAAACAATCACTTATGCACGACGATACCTTTACATGTTATTCCTTGATATTGTAGAACCTGATGCTGTAGACTGTGCAAAACAAACAAAAACAAGTAAAACAACAACACCTAAGAATACTAAACCAGTTCAAGAAGTACAAAAAACTAAACCTGATGATATACCAAAACTATCTAAACAAGAAATCTACGACCAAATTTCACCAGAACTAGAACGAAAAGTATCAATACAAATGAATAATGAACTTCAAAACAAGAAATTAAATCCATCAGAGCCAAAAAATCGTAGATTAATACTTGATATGTGGAAAGAAGAAGGATTACTTGAAAGTCGTGAATATCCTGCATATGAAATAATGTTAGGACTTACACCTATTGTTGGTGGATCATAAAAATGAAGTGTGAAGTACATGAACTCTACAAAAACAAACATGTAGAGTTCTCTCCTAATCCTTACATTAAAGTTAAGCATAAAATTCGAATTGAATCTGAGAAGTATATTTTAAGTAAGCTTGATCGTAATGGTGATGAACGTATATACTTAATTACTGATTCACTTGAAAATATTCATAATGCAATAGATGAGCTTGAAAATATTAATTGGAATTATTTCATGTGGCAGATAAAAAAACAATCCTAATCTATCCCCTTTTTTTATTATTTATAACAAATTTCTTTTCAAAAATAAAAAAATTATTAAAGGAGTTATATTAATTGTGAAAATTCATGATACAATACACACACTTCAAAACACACGAGGAATACTAAAAAAAGAAGTAGAAAATACACATTACATCTACTCATGCAACGGATACTATCATATAAGTAAGTCATTAAATGGACGACCAGTATATTATGGCTGCTACAAAAACTTACAAACAGCCCAACATGAACGTGATAAACTTATACGTTCAGGGTGGAAAAAGGAGGATTCAACAAAGTCATGATAATTAGTGAAACTCAAGAACAACCTATCGGACAATATATTAAAAAACGTGGAATATTATACTACATAGAACGAACAGGAAAGGGTGGCTCAATTGAAAGTTATGGACGTTATCCTTCATTAATACAAGCACAACAAAAAGTAAAAGAACTAGAAAATACAATCTGGAAATCTACAAAAAAATACAAGCCAGCACAGAAACAAAACAATACTAAAGTTGAATATAAAGAAATATTCCATGAACCAATAAAAGGAGTACAATCAGAACTACCATTTATACAACAAACTTGTGAAGGTTACTTATTATGTGTACAACTTAACCCAACATTTATTTATGGAGATCATTTTGAATCATATGAAGAAGCAGAAGAATTTAAGAAAATACTAGGAAACTATGAATGGCATGAAACAAAAGATGTAACAAGTCCACACCCCTTACAAGGAATCCAAATACTAGAAGATGGTTACTGTATAATAGAAGAACCTGATAAGAAATTTAGTAAACTTGCTGATGCACAACATTATGTAGGTATAACTCCCATTAATGAGAAAATACAACAAAACAAAAAGAAATTACAAACCTGTCCAATATGTCATAAAGAATTTGATAAAAAAGGAAATAGGAAATATTGTAGTGAATGTAAATCAAAATATTCTTACCCTAAAAATAAAAAAAGAGAACCTATAAAATGTAAAAATTGTGGAAAAGAATTTATTAAAACCGGAAGTAACCAAAAATACTGTAGCACTAAATGTAAACAAAGATATTATTACCATAATCCTTCCATACATGCTAAGAAATATAAAAAAACAAAGAATAACCAGAATACAACCATACAACCTAAGAAATGTAAAACTTGTGGAGAAGAATTTATTCCTACAGATCTCAGACAAAAATATTGTTCAATAAACTGTAATCCTAATATAAGAAATATATCAAAAAAATGTGTACGTTGTGGTGAAGAATTTACCCCTCGACCATGGCAAAAAACGTGTGACAAATGCAAAAATATACAAAAAATAAAACATAAAAAAACATGCAAACATTGTGGAAAAGAATTCACAGCCAGAGCCAATAATCAAATATTCTGTTCTAAAAAGTGTGGAACAGAACACAACCATAAAACTCCTAAAACTAAAAAATGTGTAACATGTGGACGTGAATTTAAATCATCATATCAAAAAAGTAAGTATTGTAGTCCTGACTGTAATCCTAAAGCAAGAAATAAGACCAATACGTGTATAAGATGTGGAGAAGTATTTGATGTTGAATTTAAATGGCAGAGAAAATGTAAAACATGCAGAGAAAAAGAAAAACTCTCAAATAAAACAGTAAATAAAAGTAAACAATCACCTGGTGATATTCAATGTATGGATGAACAAACAAAACCTTATATAAAGAAATGGGAACAAAATACCTGATAATACATGATGAAATGTATATGGGCTGCTATACTAGTGAGTATGATGCAGTAACCAGATGTCATGAACTAATAAATAATAATTGGAAAATAACATCATAATAAAAAATATCCTAAATACATTTACATTGCAGATCATATTAATCAAAAATATGTTATCCAAAAAAAGATTAATGGTAAATCCATTCATTTTGGTACATTTAATACGCTAGAAGAAGCTATTCATGAACGAGACTTATTAATAAAATATAATTGGAACTATGATTTATTAACAAATTGTGAATATACTATCTAAAAAACAATTATTGGGAGGAAAACTCTATAATGATTAAAGTAGAAAAACATTTTGATGGAAAATATGAATTAACAAATACAATTGATGGAATCACATACTATTTTGGTCAATTTAATAATATGGATCAAGTAAACTTCGAAATAGACTACCGTAATAAAACAGGTTGGAAAATTAATCCACCTGAACGACTTAAATGGAATCATCTACCACGCTACATATATTATCATAAAAATAAAAAGAAATTACGAGTAGATAAATGGGAAACTCATAGAACCAGGCATTATGGAGCATATAATACACTTGATGAAGCATTAGCCAAAAGAAATAAATTATTAACAGAATTACTAGAAAATAAAAGATGATTTATAATGGAAACTGACACATTTAGCAAAATGCTCTGCAATGCAACAAACACCACACCAGAACAAGGTGATAAGAATGGTACATGTTGCATATGTGGACAAACTACAAGAAAAGGATTTAAAAAGAAATTCAGTGGAAATTTTACAGGGGCAGACTTCTTACTTAGTGGAGAAGTATTATGTCCTGAATGTCATTACATGGTAGGACAAAGTAATAATTTACGCCGTACCATGTTTTTACTAACACATGATGAATTTAAAAAATTTAAGAAAAAAGATCTTAAAAAAATACTATTCAACCTACCTACAGATAAGGATTATTACCTATATCTTACCAAAACATGGCAAAAAGTAGGATACTTACTAATGAATAATGCACGAAACATCAAAGGTTGTAAAAATATCACCACTTACATGGATTATGATAAAATACATTTTACAATACCAGCACTAAATGAATATTATAAAATAGCACAACAACTCAGAAAATTAAAAATAAGTAAAAAAGTACTTGAAAATGGAGGATATTCTTTATATGATTATAAAATAATACATGAAGCATACCCTGATTGTACACGTAGCATTATACGACAACTATCCCAACTTAGAGGCAATCCTATATGGGAATTAGCAGTATACATGACAGATTAAAAAAAATGGAGATATGAAAACAATGGATAATGAAACAATAATACAAGTAGAAGAAAAACTAGCTACAATACTAGCACAAATATATACTCACATACCATGGAGTAATATAAAAGTAAACAATGCACATAAATTCTTCCTTGATAGAATACGTGCAAGTAGCAATACTCAAACATTTAAACAATACATAGATGTACTTTGTATAAAATGTAACATTGAAATGATAAAACTAAACATTGAAGATATTAATTACTTAAATGAAAACAATCCACTAACAATGAAACTACTACGAACTGAAACATTATACATGTGCAACTATGCACTTGAAATAGTACAAAACAACAAAAAAGGAGAGTAAACTATAATGGAAACAATAACAATAAAAGGAAACTGGACAGCACTTAGCCCAATACATCATGGAGGAAGTGAAAATTATGGAACAACCAAACTAATACATACACTGCCAACACTTGTAACAAATGCACTAAGTGGAGAACCAGAAATAGAAAACATACCATACATCCATGGAAATGCAATACGTGGAATGCTAAGACGTCTTATAATGGAAGACTACCTATCAACACTAAATTACCAATTAGATAGTAAAAAAGTATATCATTTCTTATTTACAGGTGGAATACTTGAAGCACTAGATAAAAAAGATAAAGGAGCAATCAACCTAACCACTAAAAAATCAATACGTAAATACATACCACCAATAAGCTTACTAGGATCAGCACTAGGAAACCAAATGATACAAGGAAAACTCAAAGTAGGAATGGGAAACCTAGTATGTACAGAAACAAAACAATACATAGCAGACACATGTGATAATAAATTCAGTGCATACAACCTTAAAGCAACAGACTTTGGAACACGCTTAGATGATCTTGAAATAGGAAAACAAATCCTAGAAAATAATGATACAGAAAAACCAAAAGATACAGATACCCAAAATAATCAAATGAAATATGAATTTGAAACAATTATACGTGGTGCAAGATTTACACATGAATTTATACTTGAAGATATGCTAGAACATGAAAAAGGTTGCTTTAAACGAATGATTGAATTATGGCAACAAAGACCATATCTTGGTGGTAAAAGTAATGCTGGTTATGGTATGATTAAATTAGAATACAATAAAATAAATGAACTAGACAGTAGTAGTTATACTGATTACTTAACAGATAATCGTGAAGATATTGTTGAGTTCTTGGAGGATTTATGCAAACAATTCAGATAATACAAGAAAAGATAGAAAATTATACACTAAATCATGACTATAAGCCCATAGAAATAACAGTAAATATAAGGTCTCCACTATATACAAGTAGTCCTTACATATTTCTTGATGGTATACTATCTTATCTATGTTTACGTGAAGCACTAGGAGAAGATTATTGGAGTCTACCAACAGATTACACAGTAGATATAAGTAAACTTGACATACCACTAAAACAAACACATGACATGTACCATTGCAGTGTAGGATTATATAACAAACCATACTTACGAAAGGATATAGTATATAAAAGATTCACAGACAAAGAAACAAGACACCTAACTAAAAAACAACAAAAAGGACGAATCAGAACCAACAGTGGACACTACAAAGATAAAATAATACAACTACCTCTAGTATTAACAGATAAAATAACATGGTATGCTAATGGAGACAAACAAGAAATACAACGCCTACTAGAACACCTTACACACATCGGTAAAAAAACAAGTATTGGTGGAGGATACATCAAAAATATAGAAATAAATGAAACAGAGGAAGATTATAGTTTCATGAAAAATAATAAACTCATCAGTATAATACCAACCAAGTACTATAAACAACCCCCAAAAAATGGGGATGAATTTAAGTCACGTACTTATAAACCACCATACTGGGATGCTACACAGAAAACAATATGTATTGTTCCAAATAACCAGTTAATAGAAAATATTATAAAAATATGAATAAAAAAAAAATACATGAAGGGATAAAAATTGTTCTTATACCAAAATGATGAATCATTAAATATAGAAGATTTCATAGAAGATTATCTAATAACACTTGAAATTAGAAATTATTCAGATAACACCATCCAAACATATCAAACAATACTAAATGGATTTAATACATTTATTAAAACACATGGTAGAATTAAATCAGAAAAAGACTTACTACGAGCATTTAAAAAATACATATTACATCTTAAAAATAAGAATGTATCAAAAAATTATTTACACCTAGTTATAAGAATAATTAGATCCTTTTTTAAATCTTCAAAATTTGATATTTATAATGAAATTCAAGTTCCCCGTAAATCCAGACCACTTCCAAAATTTTTAAATGAACAAGAAGTATATAATTTAATCCATGCAATGGATGATGAATATGACCCAAATAATCTAAATTATATAAACAAAATAAGACTTAGAAACAAATTAATACTAACATTATTATATTCAACAGGACTTAGAATATCAGAACTTATAAAAATTAATATAAATGATATAAACTTCGAAAATCATACAATCCGTACATGTGGAAAAGGAGATAAAGAAAGAATAGTACTATTTAACGATGAAACATACAATCTACTAAAAGAATATCTGGATAAAATAAAGGACAATAATACATATTACATATTTACAAATAAACAAAATAAAACACTTTCAACACGTACTATACAAATAATGGTTAAAAAATATGCTGAAAAAGCAGGCATTAATAAAAAAGTAACACCACATGTATTAAGACATTCATTTGCAACACACTTAATGGAAAAAGGAGTTAATCTACGAGTAATCCAACAACTACTAGGACACACAAATCTTAACACTACCCAGATATATGTAGGAGTAGATACTAATTTAATCAAAGAAGCATATAATAATGCCTGGAACTAAATTAAATTATATTCTTTTTTTTTATTATCCAGATTACAACTAACAACATACTATATAAATAAAGACTAAAAGGAGAACAAATAACATTATGTTAAATGAAGATTATGACCAACTACTAGGAATAAGACAAACAAAAACAGTTAATCAAAACATATTAAAATTCAAACTACTAATAGCACACAACTACACTAGTGAAAAACCAATAAACACCATAATACTCACAGGTAGCATAAGAAACAATGATTTAATAGAATTACTACTTGAAACAGTACGAAAAATACATAGACACAAATGGATAGACGAACCAGGGGAAAATAATAAATCAATATACTCCTTAGAAGGAACAGATAAAGACATAGTACAATGGCATTATATAAGACCAGGTGATTTTATCCCTGATGTTACGACATGCACCCTACGAAACTTAATACCAATACATGACATGAATGATTACAATGAACTACCAAAATATGCTAATAACTTTAATGAATTTGTAGACTTCACAGATTTCCAAATATATAACAGTGATGAACAAGGAGTAGACCTAGAATATAACATAGACAAATACAACACATGGGATACATACCATCGCTTAAGTGAAATTCAAGATCACTTAAATGATACAATAAACATAATTAATCCATACTATACTTATTTCCGTGAATTAACATGGCAACTAATGGGTATAGAAGCACATGATGAAAGATTAATTAATGATTTAGAAAATTTGCTAAATCAAAGATTAGCATTATTTGAAACATATTGTAAATTTCATGCAGATAAATTAGTAAAAGTAGAATCATATCAAAACCAAGAATTTTATATACCTCCTGCAAGTTTACTCTCACAATATATTGATGAAATTGACCAAAGCTTACCACAATATAATGAAAAAGTAATTGAAGCATTTTACGTATATGAACCATCAAAAGGACTACCACAATATAATAAATTATTATATCTACCAAACATGATTGATTATAATTCCAAAAAAGAAAATGTATATAATGTAGATGACCATTTCATATATAATGCTATAGAATATCTTACTAATCTAAAAATAAAATCTATTACAAAAAATGATACAGATGATAAACCTCTATTTGATCCTAATATAAATTGGAATGAAATATTACAAAAATAAGAAAAAAATAATAAATTTTTTTTAATATTTTTACATTCATCTTTCTTTTTTTAATAATTATGTAAAATATCATTACATTTATCCCAATCATGCTCATAAATATGCAAACTCATAGCATGATGAGTCATACAAGTAAGACGTGTTCCCGTCCTATGAGCCACATAATAACCCACTTCACGAAGTCCAAAAAGATTGGGAAAAGTTGCACCACCACAATCATTACTCCTAAAAAAATCAGTCATATGCAATTCACCATCACCACGAATAAGAAAAGCAATTTCTTGAAGACATGGAATTTCATCAACTTCATTATCTTTTATTGGATCTATTGTTATTGCTATTGCACGTCTTGATTCACGACAACTATTAAGTTTACGTATACATTCCTCTATCTGATCATTTCCAAAATACTTACGTAAACGATTACCATAAGTATAAACAAACCCTTGATCATTATTTGGGTCAAGTAATTCTTTTTTATAGGTTTCAAGTCTATCATCATGCCATGGACTACACTCTGGTATATCATTACTATTAGGATTAGTTATTTCAAGTACTACATTTTCAAGTTCACGGGTAAGAGTTCCACGTTCATCTCTTACTTCATTACCTTCTTGCATTATCTTTTTTACACATGTAAGCCATGCTTTACTTATTGTTGGTGTTCTTATAAATTTAGCCATAATTAAAAATATGCCTCCCCTTTTCTTAATCTATTTCTGTTCTATAATTATTCCAGCCATACTTTTCTAATTTTTCTACCATTTCAACTGCTTCTTCTAGTGTATTATATGATCCATAATACTCTTGTTTTCGTCCATTATATTTATGAATTCCATATTTGTTACTTTTAGTTTTATAAATATATCTTGGTAGCTTGGTTGGTTTTTCTTTATTTAATTCTCCACTTATTCCTTTTATTGTGATTTTTTCATAAAATGCTAATGCTTTCTCATATGTTGGAAATGATCCTAAATAATGTGTTTTTCCTTGTATTGTTTTATTTATTTCATAATGATCTCCACGTTTATATATAGAAGGATTTGTATAATATTCAACTGGTCTTATTGGTTCACGTTGTGGTACACGTGAATCTATAGTTTGTTCTACTTCCTCTGCTTCTTTTCGAGTAGTATAACTTCCATAATAATGTGGAATTCCTTTTTTAAAAGTATATACTGCATAGTCATATTGATCTTTGTATATCATAATATCTTTTTTACTCCTAGTTGACTTGTTTTTGTGTATGTTGTATATTTCTTATCTTTGTTATATTTTCTTAAAATTTGTTCAAGCTCATAAGGGTTTGGACTAGGTGCATTAATTATACTTACATCATATACCACATCATTTCTATACTGTTGTAATGTATATTGATCACATGTAATAGATTTCATGATTTCACCTACATCTTCTGGTGATAATAATCTACTTGTATATGTTGTTCTACATTCAAGAAAAACTCCATGTTTTTGTATTATTCTCATGGTTTCAAGTATTTTATTACATGTATATGCAGGTACTCTGTTTGTTATCTTATAATATTTATCAAGTGGTGCTTTTACATCTAATGCAACATAATCTAAGTATTTGATTATAGTACGTAGTCGACGTGGATGTAATCCATTTGTATCTAGTTTGTAACGTAGATTATACTTTTTGGTATACTTTATAATTTTTAGTATTGTTTGATTATGTAATAATGATTCACCACCAGTAAATACTATTGCATCAAAAAAGTCATGATTTTCATCTATCATTTTAAAAAGAGTTTCTAAATTAGTTATGTTATGATATTGTAATAATTCGGGATTGTGACAATATTTACATCTTAAATCACAACCATAAAAAAATATGTCAAGACTCATACATCCTGGATAATCAAGTGCTGAGTATGTTGTTTCTATGTACATTGGTGATTCCTTGTACTAATTTTACTTAAAAAAAAGATTTTTAGAAATTATTTACAAAAAAAGGGAATAAAATGAAAAAGAAAGAATTAATAAAGGATAATTCTCACTTTTTAATATATTTTAAATCCTTTTTTTGATTTTTAAATGTTTTTTATAAATAACACATTCTATTTTTTTTTTAAAATGTGTTAAATAATAAATTTTTTTCTTTATTTTATTTTATCAAGATTATTTTGTATAATGAAAACAAAATAAGTATATATAATCATCACTGTTATTTTTGAAATAAAAGATATTCTTATCTTTTTTTTATATTATATAGATTATTACAATCCAAATAAAATAAAATTTTTTTAAAACAAAAATTCAAATTGTTTTGGTTTTTAATATTACAAATAATTAACACTATAGAAAATCAATATTATTAGATTAGCTAAATAATACTGATTACAATAACATATAATAATAAAAAAAGAAATATAGAAATTTCTTCTCAATTAGATAATATATCATTCATACTATAAAAAAGTTATGATTCAACATCTTTTCTTATTTCATTCACATTAATTATATTTGCCATAAGTTTCCATTCCTTAGCTTCAAAGTCATATATTGCTCTCCACTGAATATAGTCATCACCAGTAATATGAAATAGTTCTGCTATATTTTTTGGAATAGTTGCTCTAAATGAGTCTTTAGATCGTGTTTGATAACCTATTTTTGATATTTCATTATATATTTTATCTTTTGTAGGTTTTGCTGTTATCTCTTTTTTCTTTGGCATAACTTTTGTACTCCTCCATTTTTATTATTTTTATTTGAATTTAATAACATTATTTACTGTTATATGTGTTATGTATATTGATTAGTAATATTTAAGCATAATGGTAGAATGTAACCAATTAAACCTTATTAACAATGTTAATAACGTATAAGTATAAATAAAGGGCTTTACAAAGTATTATTAGGGAAGAGTTCCCTACTAAAAAAATATTAGCTAATCAGTATAAATTTATTTTTTTTTATGAAAAATATTTTACGGATTAAAAATAATTTGATCTCCTAGAAAATGATGATTAGGTATTATTCATTAACAAGTAGGAACATGTACTCACAAAAAAATCCCTAAACCAGATCCATTAGAAAAAAATATGTGGATGGTATGAATAAACCTTTGGGTTTAAGTACATCTATTAATAATACAAAAAATTTCATTAAATTAACTAAATCTAGTACTTTAGATTTTAGTCTAAATATATTTATAAAATAATAGGGGAAGATAAGAAGAAAAAAAATACCTGGTTTAAACCTTTTTTTATATTATTATTTTCAAAAAAAAATGGATATTTAGTATCATGAGGTATCTTAAAAAGTCAATACAACAATATATGAAAAATATATAATAGAAACAAGCAGGCACTACCATCCGAGGATGGAGAATTACCAGCGTGGCTAATTATTAACATTCCTTACATTGTAAAATGAGTATTTAATGAATAATAGTAATGAACTAAAATATTTTATTATAAAAATGAAAAAATAAGAAAAGAGGAAGAGCTGAAACAATTATTTATATTCAATTAAAAAAAATGATTTTCCTTTTATATATAATTTATTTATAAAAAAATAACTCTTCTTATCCACCCCCAGAAAAAACACACCAAATAGGAGGAACACAAAAATTACAACCTACATCGGAAACGGGTTTAGCCCCAAAATGCTACAAAAAGGCAGAAACTACATAATCACAGCAACAAAAATAAGCAAAAAACAATACAAAAAAGAAATAGCAAAAACACCAAGAAACCAAGTAGTAAACTGCATAGGACACAGCAACATGGACGAACAAAAACACCGAATCAACATAATACTAGAAGACCAAGATGTAATGTACACCCTCCAAACAAACAGTGGACGATTTAAAGACACAACACCAGGCAAAAAAACAATAACAAAATTTATAATAGAAACAGACGGAGGAAATACAAAAGATGAACCACGTCCAAAACAGTAAAACAATCACCACCCAAAAATAAATAAGGAGAAATGATATAAAATGACACAAATACCAAAAGCACCAGTAACAAGAATCGTAAAAACAGCAGGTGCAGAAAGAATTAGTAAAGACGCAGAAGAAAAACTAGTAGAAGCAATAGAAGCTTACACAAACAAATTAGCAGAAGCTACAATTGACCTTGCAAAACATGCAGGTCGTAAAACCATACAAGCTGAAGATGTTGAATTAGCAACAAAACACTATATGAGAGGATAACTTAAATGACCAAATACACAAAAAAAGAAATGCAGGAAATGACCTTCAAACCTGTAAATAATGGTGAATACGAAGAACAAGCATGGAGACCCCAAGAAGCAGGGGATAATATAATAGGTGAATACACAGAACGTAAAGAAAACTGTGGATTTGAAGCATATACTTTCTATATTATAGATGATGGCGAACAAAAATGGAGTATCTTAGAAAACAAAGTTTTACAAAGTCAATTTGAAAAAGTAGAACCAGGTGATATCATTAAATTAACATATCTTGGTAAAAAACAAATCCAAAATGGTAATCGGTTCTATAAAAATTTCAGTATAGAAAAAGCTGAATTATAATTAGACTAATTTGTTAGGTAGGTTAAGGGGTGGGGAATGAAAACTATAATTTAGTTTTGTTTTATTTATTATTTTAAATAAGAAACTTTTAAAAATAATTTAAACAATTTATAATTTTTATTGTTACGTTGTTTCATGTTTTCATTTTATTGTGTAAAAAAATAAGGTTTTTATTTAAAGTTATAAAAAAGTAAAATAACAAAAAAAAGTTATTTTATTTTTTAAGTAAAATTAAAAAAGGGGATAAACTTCCATTAATTAAATAGTTATTTTTTTTAATGACTCCTTGGATATTAAATTAGTATAAAAATAGTAAAAATTTAGATTATAATTTAAAAAAAGAAATGACTAAATCTTTTTTTTTTATTTTTACAAAAAAAAAATTAAAAAAGTAATAAATCATCCACACCTATTTTATTTTATTTAATAAACAAATAAATCCATGATTGGAGGAAATTTTATAGTCATGTAAAAAAAAAACTAAAAAGTATTATGAAGTTTATCCCCTTTTTTTTTATTATAAATAAATAGAATAAAATCACTAAAAAGAGGTGTGAATTTAATACCTAATATATAATTCTTTTTTTTAATGATTAATCACTCTCTTTAATTTTCTTAATTTTTTTCATGACAATTATAAAGAAATAAAGAAAAAAAATAAATTCTAATTATTACTATTTTCAAAAAAAATGGAAATAGTAATAAAATAAAAAATACTCTGAAATAAAGTTAATTCCTTTTTTTTATCTAATTTATTCAAAAAAATCATCAAAAAAAAATAAAGAGAAAAAAAAGAGGGAGAAAAGCCAAAAAAAGGAAAAGTAAAAAAAACAACACACACCATCACCACCCCCTAAAAAATAATAATAATATTGGAGGATAAAACATATCGCAACCAACAACACACTACTAATAGATACACGTGAACCTAAAAAAGTAAGAACAGCAGTTACACGATACTTCAACAAACAGAACATAACCACACAAGAATCAGAACTACCCCAAGGAGACTACCAATACAACAAAATAGTAATAGAACGAAAAGACATAAACGACCTAAACAGTTCACTAAAAGATGGAAGACTAAGAAACCAAACATACAAACTACTACATCAACAAACAATAGAAAACACACACCCCTACATAATAATACAAGGACGCTTAACAGATCTAAAAACATACTACTACAATAAAAGAATACACACAATGAGCAGAACACAATACATAAACACACTAGCAAGCCTAAATGAAAAAGGAATAGGAACAATACCAATAGAAAGCCAAACACCTGGAGATCTATCAGAAACAATACATGCTTTAATAAAACACTACAACCCAGATAAAAAAGAAGTAAAAGAAGTACTTCTAAAACCACACATGAGTGATTATAGTGCAAAATGCTACTACATGATAGAAGGACTAGGCGAACAAAAAAGCCAAGATATAAGCACCAAATATCCATTACATAAAATGATAACCATACCTGAAGATATGGAAGATGGACTAACTCAAATAAAAGGAATTGGAAAAAAAACTGCACAAAAAATAATAAAAACACTACAAGGAAAAAAATGACCACACAACAAGATATAAAAACAAAAATCTTAACCACCCATCAATCCACATTATACATGCAAGATTATAAAATTCCATGTATGATAACAAAAGAAGATGATAATAATCTCCAAATAACATATCATGATCATAATACTGATAATATGAAAAAAATACCACTAAGTAAATTAAGAAAAAACAATTACTTCAAAGGAATTGAATACATAAATGATGGAATAATACATATAGAGGTAAAAATATGAGAATACTACTAGATGATATAGATGCACTAAGAATACCATTACAAAGTATACAGAAAAAAATAGATGAAATAGACATAACACTAACACCTGATGGATTAAGAATAAGTACTATTGATAGATCACATGTAATATTCTATGAATTAGAAATACCCGAAGTAGTATTTACACAGTATGAAGTACCATTCCCAGAAAATACAACAGAATACGTTCTAGGATTACCAACAAAAGAATTAATTACAATACTTGGAAAAGCAAAAAGAGAAGACACACTAGAAATAGTATTCAAAGAAAAACAAAACCAACTACAAATACAACTCCTTAACTACACAACAAATGTCCAGAAAAAATATTCAGTACAAGTAATGGACTTAGAATCACATATACCAACATATCCAACAATTCAACGTGAAGCAACAATGACACTTCCATCAAAGGAATTCAAACAATACATAGCAGATATATCAACAGGATCAACACAAAGAATACAGTTCCAGACAATAGATGACCAATTAATCCTTAAATCATTAAGTGAATTTGAAACTAATGAAATAATAATACCTCTTGAAGAAACACAACAACACGTATCAGCACGTTATACATATGACTATTTAGTAAGCATGGTACAAGCTACTGGGTATAGTGATGATATAATTGTTTGTTTTGGAAATGATATGCCACTAGAAATCGAATATGATCGACCTGCTTGTTTTGATAATCAACAAAGTTTATTTAAAATGATGCTTGCACCACGTATTGAAGAAGAATAAAATTTAAGAATAATTTGGTGGGAGTATGCCAATTATAGAAGTAACTGAAAATCATAAACAAACTATAACAAAAAGTGATATGAATGATTTAACAAAAACATTCAGAGATAGATATACCAAATTACGTGAAATAATAGAAAATGAACAAAATATAACAGGTAATCTATATAGTGTTAGTGAAATTATAAATAAAGCAGATGCACATAAAGAAACTAAAAAAACTCCTAAATTAAACAAGTACCAATTAACAAATATACTAACTAAAAATAAGCAATATTTAAAAAATATTACTAGTGGAAAATATACTTTTAAAAATATACATGAAAACAAAGTAACACTATACGATATACGTCAAAAAAAGGACGTAATAATAGATTCATACCAACGCGAAAACCTACCAATACTAATGAAATTCTACACATACATACAAAAAGCCCATAGTCTAAAAACAATAACACTACTAAGACACGTAAAACGAACAAAAAAAGGAAACTACATACTCACATGTGAAGATGGAACTAATACCTATGATAAATATGGTTATGGAAAAATAGATTACATCAGAACATTCCTAACACCAGAAATACTAAAAGAAAGTGGAATAACACCAGACACCCTAATACCAGATACAGTAGTATATCAAGAAATAAAATTCATAGACTATCCAATACTAGGAACACAACTACAACGTGATAAACTAAAAACCATAGATATAAAACAACCATCACTACAAAGAAAACAAACACACCTAACAAAAGATGCACACATAGTATTCCTAAGTGATATCCATGTAGGGAGTAAATATTTTAATGAAACCAAACTACTAAACACAATAAACTACATCAACAAATCAGAAGTAGATGCAGTACTAATAGCAGGCGACATAGTAGATGGAATAGGAATATACCCCGAACAAGAAAAAGACTTAGCAATAAAAAGTTTTCATAAACAATATGAAAAACTAAATGAATACCTAGATCAAATAGAACCACACATGTACATAACTCCAGGTAACCACGATGCAGTACCTCTTAAAGAACCACAACAACCATTAACAGACCAATATGCACCAGACTTATGTAAAAATAAAAATATCACACTACTAAGTAATCCTAGTACAGTTAATATTAATGGAACAAGAATAAGAATGTATCATGGAAAAGGATTAGATGACTTAATAATGGCTATTAAAAACCTGGATTATCAACATCCATGTAAAGTAATGGAAGAACAATTAGAAAAAAGACATCTAGCACCAATATATGGAATGACAACACAACACGCATGGGAGGGAGAAGATAAATTAGTAATTGATGAATTACCAGATATATTCCATACAGGACATGTTCATATAGCACAACACACTAATTATAAAGGAATTGAATTAATAAACAGTGGAACATTCCAGGAACAAACACCATTTCAAACAACACACAAAATAAGACCAACAGTAGGACTTATACCAGTATTAAAAGATGGAAAAATTACTATGAAACAAATGTAAAATTATTTAAAGGAAAAAAATAAGCATACCCCTATGAGCATTTACAAAATCATATTATAATAAATTATGCAATTATAACTTATAACCCAAAAAAAGGTAAAGAATAAAAAAAAATGACCTCACAAAAAAATAATAAAAATTTATACATCACAAATAAAAATGGAAAATACTGTGTATACAAAAACCTAAATGGAAAAACACACTACTATGGAGCATATAAAACACTAGAAGAAGCAAAAAAAACAAGAACATACATCATAATGCACCAATGGAAAAAACCCCCAGTAAAAGAAAACCCCGACAAACACATATATCCATACAAAAAAAATAAATACAGAATAATCAAACAAATCAACGGAAAAGCACACGACTTTGGCATATATAATACACTAGAAGAAGCAAGAAAAGAAAGAGACTTACTAATACACAGTAATTGGGAATATGACTACATAGACCTACTATAATAATAGAAAATGATAAATTATGATGCTAAAAAAACAAATCCAAAAAACACTACAAAAAATAAAAGCCCTACTAATAAAACACAAAATAATAATACCAACCCAAGACACCACACACATACCATACATAAGACAAAACAACAACACATACACAATACAAAAAAACATAAACGGAAAAACACACTACTATGGAACATACAAAACACTAGGAGAAGCAGTAGAAAAAAGAGACCAACTAAAACAAAACAATTGGAAACAAACAAACAAACCAACACCAACAGAAATGAAATACATATCAAAACATCCACAGGGAGGATATATAATCCAAAAAAGCATAAATGGACAAATAAAATACTATGGAAAATATAAAACACTAGAAGAAGCACAAAAACAAAAACAATACCATATAAAAACAGGATGGACACAAAAACCACAAAAAAAACAAGACCCGGACAGATACATAACAAAAACCGGGAAAAAATACAGAATACAAAAACAAGTCAATGGAAAAGTAAAATATTATGGTACATATCAGACAATAAAAGAAGCACGTAAAAAAAGGGATAAACTAGAAAAAACACATTGGAGAAAATAATGAAAAAAAGAAGAACTGAAACAGAACAGATAATAGAAAAAATAAATGACATAATAATACCATTCCAAAACCATAAAAACAAAAAAGAAATACTAAAAGCAATACAAGAAGACCTAATACAACAATACAAAATACCCGAAAACATACTACAAAAAGCAGGAATCAACATAGAAGAACTACAAAACATAAAAAACCAAAACATAAACAAACTACTAAATCCACAACAACAAATAGACTATGAAATAAGAAAAACAGTACTAAACACATGGTATGGAAATGATACAAAAATCCAGACAGAAAAAAATGAAAAGAAACATATAAAAACAATAATTCATTCATCAAATAAAATAAAAATAGACACATACAACCATTACATTGAAACAAGTACACTGAAAACAACTCTAAAAGGAGAAATAATAGAATCTAATGAAAATATCATAATAACAGCCACCCCTACCATTATCAATGAAATACAAAACAACATAACAAACAACATAACACACAAAGATAACATACCAACCTATGAAATAACATGGAAATATAACAGTGGACGTGAATTAAAAACAACAGGAACAATAAAAGAAATAGCCAACACACTAAACGAAATAGGAGGAGTAGGACAATACACTAACAAAAATCATTTACAAAATGTAATAGGATTAATAATAGATGAAGCAATAAAAAATAATGAAATAACAACAATAACAAGTCCACCAGAAAAAGGATTCTATATAAACCCTGATACTAATGAATTCATCAACGTAGATTACACACCTGAAAAACCAACAAAACATAACATACACATAGCATTAAACACACTAAACCAACTAATAGAATACTTTGACAGAACTATAATAGCAGAAATAGTAAGATGGGGACTAAAAAGCCCATACTACTACATGATAAAACAAAATGGAGGAGAAGGACAATTTTTATATATAGAAGGAGAACCCAACACTGGTAAAAGTAAAATATTAGGGGCAATACCATTATATATTTGGGATATAGAACCATCCACATACACATATGGGGGAGCAACAAGAAGTATGGCACAACTAAGTGAAGTAATGAGTCGTACAACATTTCCACAAATAATAGATGATTTTGCATCAATCAATACAATATCCACCAATAGCTTAATCAAAAGTGCAGCTATAGGATTACAAAGTCGTAGTAAATATGATAACAATAACAACTTTAAAGAATACCCAGCACTAAGCCCAATCATATTCACAAGTAACAACCAACTAAACAGAGACATAGAAGATGCAGCACACCTACGAAGATTCAGACAATTACATCTACATAAAAAAGATATACCAACACAAGAAAAACAAGAAAAATTTAATAAAACATTCCATGTGATGAATAAAAAAGAAAACAAACTAAAAAATCTACGATACTTAGGACACGCATTCTACTACTATATGAAAGAAAATCTTACATGTATACAATATGACCCCAAAGATGAAGCAATAATAAAATTCATATATACACTCAGAGAAAAAACACACTACAACTTACCAGTAGAATGGCTAGAAGAAACAACAGAAAAAGAAACATTACAAGATATGGAAGAAACAATGAAAGAAAATCTACTAAACAAACTAGCAGAAATATTACATACAGGTAATAACACTTACATAAGATATGATGATAAAGGATTACATGATGAAGACGCCCATATAACAACATTAGAAGACCAAATAGATGCAAGAATAAGAACAAGAGAAATACCATGGCTATACCTAACAAAAAATGATGATTACATAATAACACCAGAGATAAGAAAAGATCTTAAAGAACTAAATATGACACTTCCAAAAATAGCAGAACTACTAAACTGGAAATATACAGCACACAGAATACGTGGAAAACTAAGAAAAGGAGTACGAATAGAAAAACAAGAATTTATTAAAACAATATTTAATTCATACATCGATGAATAAAAAAAAGAGATGGGAATAATATAAAAAAAAGTATGTGCAGCCGTCCCCCCACCAACCCCCCTAAAAATACATGGGTGCAACCCGGGTAGTTCCTCTCGGAACTACAATCCATGTTAAAATGTCATATGTATATATCAAAATGTTACCAATGTAACCTTATCATTATTTGTAAAAGTAACAAAAAAAGTAACATTTTTATAATTTATTAAACTGCCTAATACATGGTTATTTCACCTATTTATATTATTATTATTATTTTTAAATTAATATATAAT
>NZ_LWMS01000032.1 GCF_003149675.1 Methanosphaera cuniculi
TTGATATTAGTAAACTTCCTGCTAAACATGATGATATATCACTTTACATGGAAGATTTAGAAGTTGCTAAAGTTGTATATAACTATACAAACATTGAATTAAAAGATATAACAGCAAAACCAGGAGAAACAATAACAATAAAAGCAAAACTAACAACAAACAATAATGAACTAGTACAAGCTGGAAAAGTAGCATTTAAAATAAATGGATGTACAATAGGACATGCAAATGTAAAAGTAGGATATGCTTCACTCAATTACAAAATACCAGAAAACTACTCAGCAAAAGACTACAAAATAACAGTAGTATATGGTGGAAGCAGTGACTTTATAGAAGCACGTATGAATAAAACACTACACCTAAACAAAATTAAAACAAGCACAAACCTAACAACCAGCATTGAAGGAAATACACTAAAAATAACAGTAGATCCAAAAGATAAAAAAGGAAACACAGTAAAAACTGGAAAAATATGTGTAAAAATAGAAGGAAAAACACTACAAACCATAAAAATAAAAGGAAAAACAACATTAAACTTCACAATACCAAAAAGTTGGAATAACCGAGAAATAAAAGTACTAGCAATATATGGAGAAAATAACAACCATAAAGAAAGCAGAACTGAAATAAAAACAAAAATAACACTACCAAATACAAAAACAACAAAAACAGATGAAACAATAAACAACTACTATGTATCAGCAAATACAGGATCAGATACAAACACAGGATCACAAAGCAGTCCATTTAAAACAATACAAAAAGCAATAACAACAGTAACAAATAACAAACAAAATGCAAACATATACCTTGACGGTATATTTAAAGGAGTAGGAAATACTAACCTAACTGTACCTGGAGATCTACATATTAACTTTATTGGTGTTGGAAATTCAAGTATCGATGGAGAAGTAAATTATACACTTTCAAATAGTTCAGGTGTATGGGGAGCATCACTTGAATGGGAACCATACAACAATGGTCGTGGAAACTGGGCTATGAAAATAACACAAGGTAATGGTCTTATAACAATATCTAACTTTACAATTAAAAACTGTTGGAATGCTGGTGGAAGTAGTATAAGTGCATATCCTACAGCAACTGTAGATAACTATGGTAACCTTGCTGTTAATAATGTAAGTTTCATATTCAACCATGGTGGAGTAGGAGCAAGTATAAGAAATAATCCTGGTGCAAATATTAATGTAACAAATAGTTTATTTGAAGAAAACCGTAAATCATCAAGTACTGGTAACTACGGAGCAGGATTATATAATAATGGAACAGCAACAGTAATAAACAGTACTTTCCAAAATAATTATGCAAGATGGGGATCAGTTACAAATGATAAAAACTTAACACTCATCAACTCAACAATACAAGACAACATAGGATACAATGGAGGAAGTACATTTAAAACAGGAAGTGGAATAACAATCAACACTGGTGGAACAGACTTCTTTAACCAAGGAGACATAGATGGAATAATTACAGTTATTGATGGATGTTACTTTACTAACAATGATCAACTTGACATCTACGTAGATGAAGGAATAGCAAATATAACAAACTGTGTATTTAATAAATCAACAGGAATAAGTGGAGCAGCAAATTCTAATAAATCAGTAACAAATATTATTAACAATACAATTATTAACCCACAACCATCATCAATTCAAAGTAGTTTATCATCATCAGATATGGTAAAATATTCATTATATTTATATGGTGGTTCAAGATATCTTATTGAAAATAATACAGGAGTAAATCTTACATGTTACGCTATAGAAGCAAGAAGTATGTATCCTATGCAAAATGCTATTATACGTAATAATATATTTGATAATTCAATTTTAATTAATAGTGGAAGTAATAATATTATTGAAAATAACAATATTACATCAAAACAAGAATATGCAATATATCTTGGTACACAATCAAATACAAAAGTTACAGGTAATTATCTTAAATCATCACAATTTGAAGGTGATGGAGCAGTATCATACCAGGGAACTAACACAGTAGTTAATAACACACCTAAAATGGGTTTAATCAGACTTAATGATGAAAACTTCTATCAATACTTTGATGATGATGGAAACTTAAAATCAGTTTATGATTATATAGACCAAATTACATTAATAGGTGCTTTAAAAGATAAAACAATGATTTTTAACCAAACAATAAAAATCGGACAACAAAATGGTTGGCCTATAATAATATCTAATAATACAACTATTATTATAAATAAAGGATTTGTTAATGCTACAGGTATTAAAGTATTAAATACAAATAATCAACCAGTATTTATATTAAACACAGATAATAACATTATCACAGGATCTAATCTAACAACAAAAGCTACTAATACAATTATCATAAATAATACAAAAAATAACACAATAACAGGAAATATACTAATTGCAGATTTACTTGTAGGTGATGAATCAGTAAAAACAACAACAGCAGACGCAGATAATATAACAGGAAACACACCATTATA
>NZ_LWMS01000033.1 GCF_003149675.1 Methanosphaera cuniculi
TTATTATTATTATTATTATTATTATTATTATTAACACTAATGATAAAAATGTGGATATAACGAAAAAAAAGAAAAGGAAAAAAGAGGATAACAAATGTTGAAACACAACACAACACAACATGCTACATCACCCCCCAATGTGATAAAACCACGTAAACAAAAAAGATACATCATCACAATAACCAAACGCAATAAACACACCACAATAGGATACTACAAAACGCTAAAAGAAGCACAAAAAGTACAACAATACCTAGCACAATACTTCACTGACGAACCATACCAATTAATCATAATATCACCTGTATATGTCAAACCAGATAAAAAACTCCCTATCACACGTTCAAGTATATTCTGCACAAAATCAAACAAAAACAAATATGTAGTACATCAACGCATCAACAAATGTCACTACATATACAGTCAATTCACATCACTAGATGATGCACTATATCACGTTAAATTTCTTAACAAAAATAAATGGGCAATGGCATATGTTCAGAGTCAAACAAGAATAATACCACGTGACACCCACATAGATATTACACCATCAAGTCACAAACTAAATTATGATATAATATAATGGAGGAATATAATTGTATACTAAAGATGAATTATTTAAAAAATATCAAGACGAATTAATAAAAGTATGGCTTAGACAAAAAGTTCACATAGGAGTGTTACTTGATTTTCTATACTTAAATCAATCAACACCTGTAAATGCAACAGACAAACTATTTAAAGATATAATAAACTTGTTTCCCCACTACAATTATAACGAAGTCAAAAGTAAATGTATAGAAATTAAAAAAGATATCTATCAAACAATAACAAACAAAGAAAGAAAAAACAAAAACACATAAAAAAAGGAAAAAGATAGGAGGAATAAAAAATTACAAGAGCAAAACAAAAAATAATAGATCAAAATAATATCAAACAAGTAAAAGCGTATTCCAAAATTCAACAAATAAATAAATGCTCTAATCAAGATTCGTCATTCAGAGTAACAATACCTTCAATCATACGAACAATACCAGGCATAAAAGGAGCAGTATATCTTTACTATGATCAAAAAAAATTTTACATAACTAAAAAACTCACGCTGGAAGAGCAGCAGAAATATATTATAATACAATGCCAGATTAATAACTACATTCACACAATACCCATACCAAAATTACTTTGTAATGAATATAATGTAGACTGTGCAAAGTATACAAATGTAATATTTACATATGATTTCAATACAGAAAAAGTATATTTCGAACTGTGCTAAAAAAAGAAGAAATAATGAATAATATGGGGGAGGTAATAAACATTGAATAGATTTGAAGATGAACTACAATACCTTACATATCAACTTCAGCTAATGAATAAAGAGAAAGATAAAGAAAAAGAATTATATAAATACTTGGTAAATAAGAGAACAATTTTACTAAATGAATTAGTGAAAGAATGAAAAAGGTATATTTTTAAAACTAAATAATATATAATATAATATATAT
>NZ_LWMS01000035.1 GCF_003149675.1 Methanosphaera cuniculi
ATTCGTTATATGTAGATATTAAGAAGTATTTATTGAAAAATTTATTTGTTCATGAAGATGAAAAATCTTTTTTACGATTTAAAAGGTATGATGATATTTTACAGAGAGTTTCTTTAAGTGAAATATTAGAAGAATCTAAGATAAAGTCAAAAGATGATATAAATAAGCGTATTAGTGTAAAACTTAATTTGAAAGGTGTTGTTAAAAGAATTCCAAATACTAATGAAATTGAAGGTGCTACAACTCAATATTTAAGAAAAAAAGGACAATTTATATATGGTAAGCAAAATTTATATAAGGGAGCTTTTGGTATTGTACCTTCTAATTTAGATGGTTATCTAAGTTCTAGTGATATACCTTCATTTGATTTTATAAAACTAATAGATGAAATGTGGCTATTTTATTATTTATCTGATAAAGATTATTATACTAAATTAGAACGTTTGTCAACAGGAACTGGATCTAAAAGAATTTCACCAGAAGATTTTCTGAAAATTAAAATTAACATACCTTCTATAGAAGAACAAAAAGAAATATCAAATATGTTAAAATTTTTTGACCATAAAATAGAAAATATTAAAAAACAAATATTTTTATTTTCTAAGTTTAAAAAAGGTTTATTACAGAGAATGTTTTGTTAAATAAACATTTTTTGAAGAAGTCCCTTTTTATATTTTTTTAAATTATTTAAATCTTGTTCATGTATTTGGATATATTTATCAATGGATGATAGGAACTTGCTTATTTTTTCTTGTTTTTCTAATGGTGGAATTTTTATTTTAAAGTTTTTTATTGTTTCTGCTTTTAGATTTTGTTGTGTTCCTGTTTCAATATATTTATGTATATATTTTTTATAGAAAGTTAAATGATAATACATAAATTCTAAATCTATATCATCTTTGAATATTATGCTAAATATTGCTTGACTTGTTGCTAGTGGAATGTTATTTATTGATACGAATCCTACTGATGCATATATTGAATATAATAAAGATTTCTCTGGTACTATCCATGCTGATGAGTTTTCTAATCCTAATTTACTCATTGTTTTTTCTGTGTAAGTTATGTACTTACCTTCTTTTGTCATGTCATTAATACTTAAAAAAGGTATATTTCCATTATAATACTTCTTAACACTTGATTTAGGAGTTCCACCTGCTTTACCTTTTTTAATTATATCTTTTAGCTTCAATTGTTTCCATTTTACATTATCTATTAAACAATTATCAGTTGATTCTTCATTAATATCATGAAAGATATTTTTTATAAAATACTTCTTAATATCTACATATAACGAAT
>NZ_LWMS01000036.1 GCF_003149675.1 Methanosphaera cuniculi
TCTCCTGGTTTTGCTGTTATATCTTTTAATTCAATGTTTGTATAGTTATATACAACTTTAGCAACTTCTAAATCTTCCATGTAAAGTGATATATCATCATGTTTAGCAGGAAGTTTACTAATATCAACTACAGCTGTGTAGTTATTTTCAGGTGAAAGAACAATACCTGTTGTATTAATTAAATTATTAGATGAGGTAATTTTAAAAGATTTATTTAAGCCAAGAGAAATATTAGAAAGTGAGTGTATATAGTATGATTCATATTTGTATAATTGTAGTGTAATATTACTATTTTTCTGGTTAATCATGTTGAAATTAGTTTTATTATTAACTAAAACAACAAGATCTTCCCCATTATATTGAGAATTAGAACCATACCAATTATAACTTGAATAATATGGAATATAACTTCCAGAATATGGACTTTCATCATATATTACACATTTTGTCATTGTAATATTATTTCTTGATAAATCAACATATATAGTTCCACGATTTGCTTCATTATTTATAAATTCACAATTTCTAATGTCTCCAATTACATTTGTTGTTATACTTAAAGCTCCACCATAACAATTAGAACCTACCATAGTGTTATTTTCAAATAATGAATAAGCTATTGTGAAATTATTTTCAAGTTTTATAGCACCACCATAACATCTAGTACTACTTTTACTTGGTATTACTGTGTTGTTTATGAATTTTGAATTATTAATATTAACAACTGATTTGGAGTATATTGATCCCCCTGTATTGTTATTAAATCCGTTGGTAAATGTTATATTGTTGAAATTTACTTTTAATGTTGTTGTATTAAGGTTAAAATGTCTTGTTATGTTTTGTCCGTTAAATATTGTTTTATCTGTGTTTTCTCCATTTATTGTTATTGATTTTATGTTTGATGTTGTGTTTATTTCAAGTTCTTCTGTGAATTTGTATTCCCCGTTTTTTACATTTATTATGTAGTCTGTTGTGTTGTCGCCTTCATTTTTTATGTTGTTCCATGATTGTTTTAGTGTTTCATAGTCAGTAGCTGTTTGTGTTGTTTCTACTGCTTTTTTAGGTTGTT
>NZ_LWMS01000037.1 GCF_003149675.1 Methanosphaera cuniculi
AAAATGTTATAATATAAATCTACGTAATCCACTAAAAATATCAATATACAACAATACTCTTTCATTTGATGATGCAGTATACTTCTTCACAAAAATAATATCATGGAAATATACACATAATGGAGCATTACTTGAAAGTGAAGTAGTAACAGCACTATATAATTATGACTACTCAAGCGAAGAAAATGCACCAATAACAACAACCACAGAACCTTTCACAATAAAATGCAACATACACTAAAAACAACAATGAAACATATAAATTAACATTAACACCATCAGAAACATGTACAATATACTATACAAGAAATGGAACAACACCAACCACAAAAGATAAAATATATACATCCCCACTAACAATATACAACTCAACATGGATACAATACTATGGAGTAAATAAAAACAATCAAAAAACACCAATACTATCATTTGGAATATATAGACCTGCAACAGCCTACATAACAAATAAACCACAACAAAAAAATCAATACGAAAGAATAGTAAACATTGCATCATCACATGAAAGTACAATATATTATACAATAAATGGAACAAAACCAACAACAGAAAGTACAAAGTATACAAAACCAATAACAATCAACAACTACACAATACTACAATATTTCTCAATAACACAAGAAGGAAAGAAAAGCTCCACATACTACTATAAAATACAAGATCCAACACCATATACAACAATAATAAACAAAACAGAAGTACGAGACAATCATCAAATAGTAATAGTAATAGCAAACAAACCAGGAACAATATATTATACAAGAAATGGAACAATACCAACAACACAAAGCAAAAAATATACGCCAGGAACAGAAATGAATCTAAGTATAAAAACAGAACTAAGAACAATACTAGAAGATGAAAAAGGACAACAATCAACAGTAAACTTCTATAAAGCACCACAAATAATGACACCACCAATAACAATAATTAAACCAAAAACTATGTTAGTAAATGATAAACAAACAATACAGTTTACTACAAATATGGC
>NZ_LWMS01000038.1 GCF_003149675.1 Methanosphaera cuniculi
TAGTGTATGTAATTCATTCTACTATTTTCTATTCCCACCATACACATTACTTCATCTGTTATAATTCTTGTTGTATTTAATTTTTGTGCTACATAATCAGAATAAGAATGCATCATTGCTAAAAACATTACACCTTCTATTATTGTTCTATCTTGTGGTGTTATTCTAAATATGTAGTTGGCTGTATCATTGATGTATAGTTGGTCTATTTCATTCATTGTCGTGTTTAATGTGTTTGATGTTATTATATTATTTGTTAGTATGTATGTTTGTAGTAAATCATATTGTCCACAATTTGATGTCATCATTTGTGGTGTGTAGGTTAATTTTTCTTGTTTTGTTATTATATTATTGTTTGTCTTAAATTCTGTTGTTATTGTTTCATTTTGATTTGTAGCAGGTATTATTGTTAATGTTATTAGTTTTTTATAATTTGAAAATAGTGTTATGTCTTCAGTTCCATTTGCTGCTGATGAATATATTACATTTACATAGTTTGTTTCTCCATAAAGTATGTCATAATATGTTATGTTTAATCTTCTTCCCATACTTATTAATATTCCTGGTTGGTTTATTGTACTACTTTGATAAAATTCGTGTATTTCATTATTTTCAGTATCAATATATAAATTTCTTGTAAGAGGAATCTTATCTACGAAATATTGTGGATACATAGTATATATTTGATTATTAAAAGTAAATTTAATGTAGTGTTCTGGATATGTGTTTGATGTTTGTATTGTGTATGTGTAGTTCATTATTGTTTTTGACTTATTTTGTATTGTGTATTCTATCATTTTTGATTTTTTCGTATTTTCTGT
>NZ_LWMS01000039.1 GCF_003149675.1 Methanosphaera cuniculi
CACCACCCAAAAAGGGTTTGGATGAGGCAGTAGTTGTCAAATGCTATTGTCGAATCTAGGTTTTTTGAGGAGGGTGAAGTCGTAACAAGGTAGCCGTAGGGGAACCTGCGGCTGGATCACCTCCTAACATATAAAAATAATTTAAGGAAAATTCTACTAGAATTTTTTTGTGTTTAACAAAAAAAATTTAGTTATTTATTATGGGCCCGTAGCTCAGACTGGGAGAGCGCCGGCTTTGCAAGCCGGAGGCCCCGGGTTCAAATCCCGGTGGGTCCATTTTAAAACTAATACTTCAATTGTATTTATGTTTTAATAATTATATTTGTGCAGCTTACATTTTAACAGATGATAAGTGAAGAGATAAGATTTTTTTTTCCAAAAATTATATTTAGAAAAAAAAAATAATAATTATCGTTTATATGTACTATCCAGTATAAGCATTAAAACTAATAGAATATTGTTCATTACTGGCACTTTCTAACTGGAGTAGATTTTAAACACTTAGAATTTACATTCTAATAGTTAGAATAAGTGTGTATTTTAATGAGAATAGCAATAATGGTTTACAATACTTAATACTAAAGATAATGATTTGCTTTGTTTGAATTGTTAAATCTTAACGATTTAATAGTCGCTAAAAACTTTTATAAATAGGAACTATATAAAAAAATCAGAATTTTTTTCTTTGATGAAATTTTGTGCATTTATGTAATTTTTATGCCATCTGGGGGATGGCTAGGCTCAAGATTAACTTATGAAGGTCGTGGCAAGCTGCGATAAGCTTTGGCGAGGAGCACGCATCCTTT
>NZ_LWMS01000040.1 GCF_003149675.1 Methanosphaera cuniculi
CACCACCCAAAAAGGGTTTGGATGAGGCAGTAGTTGTCAAATGCTATTGTCGAATCTAGGTTTTTTGAGGAGGGTGAAGTCGTAACAAGGTAGCCGTAGGGGAACCTGCGGCTGGATCACCTCCTAATATACAATATAAAGAATATTGTTTACATTCAGTTTAACAGTATTTTTATTATTTTAAATGTGCAGCTTACATTTTAATAGATGATAAGTGAAGAGATAACTTCTTATATTATGAAAAGTCCTTTTCATATATAACTGAAGATTAATTATCGATCATATGTACTATCCAGTATAAGCATTAAAACTAATAGTATGTTCATTACTGGCACTTTCTAACTGGAGTAGATTTTAAACACTTAGAATTTACTATTATACGTTAGAATAAGTGTGTATTTAATGAGAATAGCATATAATTTCAAATGGTTTACAATACTTAATACTAAAGATAATGATTTGCTTTGTTTGAATTGTTAAATCTTAACGATTTAATAGTCGCTAAAAACTTTATAATAGGAACTATATAAAATATCAAAATTTTCTTTGATGAAATTTTGTGCATTTATGTAATTTTTATGCCATCTGGGGGATGGCTAGGCTCAAGATTAACTTATGAAGGTCGTGGCAAGCTGCGATAAGCTTTGGCGAGGAGCACGCATCCTTT
>NZ_LWMS01000041.1 GCF_003149675.1 Methanosphaera cuniculi
AAGGACAACAATCAACAGTAAACTTCTATAAAGCACCACAAATAATGACACCACCAATAACAATAATTAAACCAAAAACTATGTTAGTAAATGATAAACAAACAATACAGTTTACTACAAATATGGCAAATTCAACAATATACTACACAACAGACAATACAAACCCAAAAAATAGTAAAACAAGAAAAACAACAAAAACAGGAAATCAAATAACAATAAACAAAAACACACAATTAAAGTATTATACAGAAAATGATGGTTATCATTCAGAAGTATATACATATACACCACCACAAAACAATAATCAAAGACCAACAATAGCAGTATATAATACAACAAGAATGTATTCAAATGGAGAACAAAGAATAATGATACAATCAAATCAACCAGGAACAATATACTACACAACATGCACAAAAACAGAAACACCAATAACAAATGAATATACAGATGAAATAACAATAAATCAAGACCAAAAAATTCAAGTATACGCAGAAAATACAGAAAATACGAAAAAATCAAAAATGATAGAATACACAATACAAAATAAGTCAAAAACAATAATGAACTACACATACACAATACAAACATCAAACACATATCCAGAACACTACATTAAATTTACTT